>JAYTVJ010000049.1:0-6774 GCA_043744535.1 Arenimonas sp. | reverse complement strand
TTTCTCGCGAGCCTGATCAAGCGCGATGTGATACGGCATGATTAACGGCGTAGCCGGGCTGATACGCAATCGCGAGCGAACTTCCACGCCATTAGCTTCCAGCTCAGCAATTTCTTTCTTCAGTGCGCCAGGATGCAACACCACGCCGTTGCCAATCAAGCACAGCGCGTCATCGCGCAAGATACCGGAGGGGATTAAATGCAATACGGTTTTCTTGCCACCGATCACCAAGGTGTGTCCGGCATTGTGTCCGCCTTGAAAGCGCACTACAGCGCCAATTTGCTGGGTCAGCAAGTCAACAATTTTACCCTTGCCTTCATCGCCCCATTGCGCACCGAGAACTACCACTGACTGACCCATAATGCCTACTCCTGAAATGATCTGGACCTAAAACGCAGAAAAAGCCGAACTTGCGTCGGCTTTTTCATATTATACGTGTTTTTGCAGCTTGCTGAAACGATTACTTGCCGGTACCGAAATAGCGTAAGAACTCGGAATTGGGATCAAGTACCATGGTGGTTTTGCCATCCGACATACTGGCTTTATAGGCTTCTAAACTGCGGTAGAACGCGTAAAAATCAGCATCTTGGCCATATGCAGCAGCAGAAATCTGCGCCACTTGGCTATCGCCTTCACCGCGCACAGTTTGGCCATCGCGCTGGGCATTGGCCAAAATCACTTGGCTTTCGCGCTCCGCTTCCGCACGAATACGCTCAGCCTCGGCAAAACCTTCGGCTTTCAAGGCATTGGCCACCTGTTGCCGCTCTGAACTCATGCGTTCAAACACCGAATTCAAAATGGTGCTGTCTTGCGGGAAGTTGATACGTTTGATGCGCACATCAATCACTTCAATGCCTAAGGTTGCCGCACCGGAATTGATGGACTTCAGCAAGCGCTGAGTTAATTCATTACGGCCGCTAGATACCACTTGTTGCAAGGTCAGTTGGTTGATGTCGTTGCGCAGGGCATTTTTCACAATCGGCGTTAAGCGCTGTGCGGCGGCTTCTTCATTACCGCCGCTGGTGGCACGGTAAAAGGCCGTTACGTCTTTGATTTTCCATTTCACAAAAAAATCAACTTCAACGTCTTTTTTCTCAGCGGTTAAATAGCGCTCCGGATTATCGTCTAGGGTTAGCAGGCGACGATCGAATTTGCGCACTTGCTCAACGAATGGCACCTTGAAATGCAAGCCTGGCGGAATATTGCTACGCACTACTTTACCGAGGTTGAGCACAATAGCGGTTTGGCTTTCATTCACCACATACACCGAAGTGAATAAAGTAATCAGGATGGCAAATACGGCAAACAGCAGATGTCGAGAGTTAGCCATTAGTTGTCTCCTTCACGGGTTTGACGCGTTTCAGCACGCGCCGAATCACGGCCTGCGGCAGTAACAGCAGGCGCAATCACTTGTGGCGGCGGGCGGGCGGCTGGATTTTCGCTTGCAGGCGTTTGGCCATTGACCGGCAAATACAAAATGTTATTGCCGCCAGAAATAACTTTCTGATTTTTGCTGAGCACTTCCTGCATGGTTTCTAAATACAGGCGTTTACGCGTCACTTCAGGGGCTTTGCGGTATTGGTCAGCGAGTAAGCGAAAGCGCGCAGAATCGCCGGTGGCTTTGGCAATGCTGGCCTGCCGGTAACCATCGGCTTGTGCGGTGATGCGCGAGGCGGTACCACGCGCTTCAGGAACAATTTTGCTGGCGTAGGCTTTGGCTTCGTTCACGATGGAATTTTTATTTTCGCGAGCACTGATGGCTTCGTCGAAGGCTTTTTTCACTTCTTCAGGAAAACGCGCATTCGGCAAGCTAAATTGCGACACACTCAAACCGGTATTGTATAAATCCAAGGATTCCTGCAAATGCGCTTTGGCTGAAACAGCGAGCTGGTCACGTTCGAATAACACGGTGTCCATGGTGTTGTTGCCAACCACTTCACGCACCGCACTTTCTGCGGCATTGCGAACGGTTTCAGAGCCTTGCTGTCCGCCGGCAGTCACCACATCATCTCGGTAACCAAACAGATACAAACGCGGATCGCTAATGACATATTGGGCATTGAATTTAATGTCGACGATGTTTTCGTCTTTAGTGAGCACACTGACGGTTTCTTCAACAGTTTCCACTTTGGTGGCGTTAACGATAGTGACCGATTCAATCGGCCATGGCAGTTTGAGATTGGCGCCTGGGGTCATGATGCGTTCAAATTTACCAAAGCGCAACACAACACCGCGCTGCTGCTCATCAATTAATTTAAAGCAATTAAATGCCAATAAAATGGCCACAACAACAAGCCCTTTTTTTACCCAACCAGACCCATCAGAGGCGTTGGGCGAGCCAAACCCTAGCTGATCTTTGAGCTTGGATAAAAAGTCGTCGACCGGGTTATTCGAGCCTTTGGGTTTCCAAGGATCTTTTCCATTACCACCGGGTTGGTTCCACGCCATTAAAATCTCCTAGACTACACATTGCAGGCAACGCACTACACTTAATATGGGGCTTTAGCGCAAGACTTCAAGGCTTGGGATTATTCGTCGCCAGCGGCCTGCTCTGCGTCATCGGCATCATCCGACAAACCACCCACACGCACATTGCGCGACGGCACAACGGTTGAAATAGCATGCTTATAGACCATTTGGCTAACGGTATTGCGCAGTAACACTACAAATTGATCGAAGCTTTCAATGGTGCCCTGCAGCTTGATACCATTCACCAGAAAGATCGAAACTGGCACGCGTTCACGCCGCAGTGCATTCAAAAATGGGTCTTGCAATGATTGAGATTTAGTCACGGTAAAGCTCCTTGTTATTATTTTCGATAACTCTGTTTGAGAGATATAGGGGTTTATTCTTAGTTTTCAAGGCGGTTAATGAATTTCCGCAGTTGGTAGTCTAACGCATCTTTTTGGGCTTGTGGGTCAAACCACTGTGAAGTGGATTGGCCGCGAAACCACGTCAGCTGGCGTTTAGCTAGTTGCCGTGTGGCAATAATTGCCTGCTCCCGAAATGTGCTGAAATCGGTTTCGCCACACAAATGCGCCCAGGCCTGCCGATAACCCACCGCGCGCATAGAAGGCAAATCCGGGTGCAGCAAGGGATTTTCCATTAAGCCGCGCATTTCGTCTAAAAATCCTTGTGCCAGCATTTGATCAAAACGCACAACAATGCGCGCATGCAATACTCCTCGGTCTTGCGGTGAGAGTGCTAATTCAAGCACACGAAACGGAAACGCCTGCTGTGTTGAATCGGCCTGCCAATGGCTTAAGGGTTTGCCGCTAACGAGATACACTTCCAATGCCCGAAAAATACGCTGTGGATCGTTTGGGTGAATGCGTGCTGCGCTAACTGGATCCACCGACTGCAGCTGCGCATGCAAGGCCACATAGCCTTCTTGCTCGGCGCGTGCCTGTAATTGCGCACGAATGGCTGGGTCAGCTGCTGGCATCAACGATAAACCCTGCATCAGCGCCTTGAAATACAAGCCGGTGCCGCCAACAAGCAATGGCACTTTGCCCTGCCCCGACAATTCCTGCATGTGTGGCAGCGCTTCACGGGCAAAATCAGCGGCAGAGAATATTTCATGTGGATCTCGGATATCAATCATCCGATGCGGTGCCAGCCGCAAAGTTTCAAGATCGGGCTTAGCGGCACCAATGTTTAAGCCGCGATAAACCAAGGCCGAATCAACACTGATGATGTCGGTATTTAGTTGCTGCGCCAGTTCAACCGCATAGGCCGTTTTGCCTGACGCCGTTGGCCCCATAATGGCGATGGCTAAGGGTCGATTATCCGAATTCATGCGCGCGTCCGCCTGCTAGGCTTGTCTAAACCCGACCAGTTTACTGTGCAATTGCATCTGATGGGTCGCTGGGTTATTGTTTATGCATCAATAATAAAGGCACAGAACCATGAACAAACTCAAAGCATTCGGCTTTCTTTTCGTGTTTGTTGTGCCAATTACCTTACCAACAGCGGCTTGGCTGAGCATGAAAACCGGCCTACCTAATCTGATGGCGTGGTATCCATTATTTTTCCTATTTGTTTTGGTGCCCGCATTCGACTACCTGCTTGGCCATGATTCCATCAATATTGATAAAACCGCTGAGCGCGAGACGAGTGAAAAATTTTGGTTTAAGGCACTCACATTGCTTGTCTTGCCGGTGCAGATTGCCAGTTTAGTGTGGTCGGCGCAATGGTTTGTTAGCCAGCACTTTAATGTTTATGGAACCGTTGGCTGGTTATTTTCGCAAGGCATAGTCAGCAGTATTCTAGCCATCAATGTGGCGCACGAATTAATCCATAAAGACGCTAAGCTTGAAAAAACGGTTGGCGGCATTTTGCTCACGTCTGTGGGCTACTACGGGTTTAAGATTGAGCATCTGCGTGGCCATCATGTGCATGTGTCCACACCGGAAGATGCCTCCAGTGCGCGCTTTGGTCAGAGCTTGTGGACGTTTATGCCAGAGGCGATGTTTCGCAATACCAAAAATGCTTGGAAACTCGAAGCCGAACGCCTAAAAAACGCTGGCTTGCCATTCTTCCACTGGCGCAATGAAATGCTGGGCTGGACACTGCTGTGGATTATTTTTTGCGTAAGTTTTTATGCTGGCTTTGGCGCCATGGGCCTGATGTTTTTTGTGCTACAAGGTTTTTTCGCGGCCTGTTCCTTGGAAGTTATCAACTACATTGAACACTATGGCCTTGAGCGTAAACAACTGGATGATGGCCGCTTTGAGCGCACCACGCATTTGCATTCATGGAATTCGGATTATGCCTTGTCGAACTTAATGCTATTCCAACTGCAACGGCACTCCGACCACCACGCCTTCCCAAAGCGCCGCTACGCGATTTTGCGGCATTTTGAAGATTCTCCGCAATTGCCCGGCGGCTATGCCGCCATGTTTGTGTTGGCCTTATTTCCACCGCTTTGGCACCGTGTGATTGATCCGCGCGTGCTGGCGCATAAGGCAGCACAGGGTTAAACATCATCCGGCCATTGAATAGATGGCTTGGCTTTGAGTGAATGATCTTTTCGAGAAGCGCCTTGCACGGCTTCTAATACAGCAAGTGCATCTTTGGTTTCAGCCACATCGTGGACACGAATAATGCGTGCGCCATTTTGTAAGGCTATTAAGGCCGCGGCGGCGGAACCCATCACCCGTTGATTGAGCGCACGGCCAGTGATTTGGCCAATCATCGATTTGCGCGAAACGCCGGCCAACACCGGCACGCCAAGTTGTGTGAAGTATTCAAGATTGGCCAGCAAGGTCAGATTATGTTCAAGCTGTTTGCCAAATCCGAAGCCCGGATCAATCACTATATTTTTTTTGGCGATGCCGCTCATTTCGCACGCGAAAATGCGTTCGGTTAAAAATTGCCGAACCTGCACCAGCACATCGTCGTAGTGTGCATCTTGTTGCATGGTCTGCGGCGAGCCCAGCATATGCATTAAACACACCGGTACGCCGAGTTCAGCCACTGCTTCTAATGCGCCCTCATGGCGTAAGGCATAAACATCGTTGATGAACGTAGCACCCGTAGCAACCGCTGCGCGCATCACCTCGGGTTTTGACGTATCAATGCTGATTGGCACATTAGCGTATTTAGCCAGCGCTTCAATAACCGGAATAACCCGCTGCAGTTCTTTAGCAACAGAAACCGGTTCTGCATTTGGGCGCGTTGATTCGCCGCCAATATCCAACAGGTGCGCGCCTTGTTCAACCGCCTGCAACGCAAATTCGATGGCTTGTTGTGTAGACGCTAATTGGCCACCATCCGAAAACGAATCCGGGGTGACATTAATAATTGCCATGATCTTCGGCGTATCGAATGTCAGCGTGTATTTTCCGCATTGCAAGCTAGGCGTGGTATCAAACATGCGTAAAGTATCCGGTGGAATAGAAAGAGTATCCCATAAAAAAACCGGACTAGTGTCCGGCTTTTTTAAGATTACAGCCTATCAGGTTTGTGGCATTGGGCCACCGATGGGGCCAACAGTGGGTTTTTCGTCTTTACTGGTTTTGCCAGATTTCGCCCAATCCAATGGTGGGCCAGGAACACGGCCTTCCATCACCGCATCAATTTGGCTAACGTCCACTGTTTCATACAGCAACAAGGCTTCAGCTAGCGCATGCAATTTATCGACATTGTCTTTCAAAATCTGCGTGGAGCGCGCATAGGCTTTATCCAGAATGGTACGCACCACTTCATCGATTTTCTTGGCAGTATCATCGGAAACATTTTTGGTTTGCGAGACCGAGCGGCCTAAAAATACTTCGCCTTCGTCTTCGGCATAGGCGATAGGGCCAAGCTCGTCCGACAAACCCCATTTAGTGACCATATTGCGTGCCATTTTTGTGGCACGTTCAATGTCGTTAGATGCACCGGTGGTGACTTTATCGGCACCAAAAATTAACTCTTCAGCAACACGGCCACCATATAACGAGCACAGCTGCGATTGAATGGCGACTTTGTTATAGCTGTACTTATCACCTTCCGGCAAATACATGGTTACGCCCAAGGCACGGCCACGCGGAATAATGGTGACTTTGTACACCGGATCATGCTCAGGCACCATACGACCAACAATCGCGTGTCCTGCTTCGTGATACGCCGTCAATTTCTTTTCGTCTTCGCTCATGGCCATCGAGCGTCGTTCAGCGCCCATCATGATCTTATCGCGGGCTTTGTCGAAATGCTCCATACGCACTTCTTTGGCATTTTCACGGGCTGCAAACAACGCCGCCTCGTTGACCAAGTTGGCTAAATCCGCAC
>JAYTVJ010000048.1:0-26513 GCA_043744535.1 Arenimonas sp. | reverse complement strand
GCACAGCTATGCGCAGTTGGCGCAGATGTTGCAAATGGATGTGTTGCTGGAAGTACACGACGACAAAGAACTGCAGCGTGCTTTGCAGGTGGATGCGCCGCTGCTTGGCATCAACAACCGAAATTTGCGCAGCTTTGAAGTGAGCCTGAAAACAACCTTGACGCTGCAAAACAAAATTCCAGCCAATAAGATAATAGTCACCGAAAGCGGCATCTTAAGCCGTGAAGACGTTGATATGATGCGCGGCAAAAAGGTGCATGCCTTTTTAGTGGGCGAAGCGATGATGCGCGCGCCAGATCCGGGCTTGGAACTGAAAAACTTATTTTTTTAGCGCGTGCCGAACACCACAATGGTTTTGCCGCGTGCTTGCAATAAATCCTGTTCTTCCAGTTGTTTCAAAACCCGCCCTGCCATTTCGCGCGAACAGCCAGTGATACGCGACAGCTCTTGGCGCGACACCCGGATTTGCGAACCTTTCGGGTGCGATAACGCATCGGGCTCGTGGCATAGGTCGTGTAGGGTGCGCAAAATGCGGTTTGCCACATCCAAATACGCCAAACGGCTGGCTTTGCGGCTGGTATCGAGCAAGCGTTTGGAAATCTGCGCACCAATCGCGTAAATGATTTTCGGGCATTCTTTGCTCAATTGGCCAGCGAATAAGTCCTGCAACTGCTCATAGCCGATTTCAGCCAACTCACAAACCGTTTTGGTGCGCAACACCACTTCACGTTTTTCAGTTTTATAGAACAAACCCAATTCGCCAATAAACTCGCCTTGGTTCACATAGCCAAGCACCAGTTCACGCCCATCGGGCTCTTCGGTAATCACGCTTAAAGAGCCGCTGGTGACATAAAACAGCGTGCTGGCGGCATCGCCAGGGCGGAATACGTCCGTGCGGGTAGGGTATTTACGGCGGTGGGTATGGCTCAAAAATGCATTCATAGATGCCGGATCTAAGGCCAAAGGGCTTTTAATTGGCTCAATCGGAACAAGGATTTTTGGTACTGTTACTTCAGACATAATATTAGTAAGCCCCCATGTTTAACCGTTCTAGCATACCCCTTCTCGCGCGTGTAGCTCAAGTGCTTGACACTGTTCAGAAAAAAATGCTTGCATTTAGGGGTGGATATCCGATAATTGCGCCTCACCTTCCACTCATATTTAAGGAATACTGCGTTGGTCAAGCCACTGCCTCGATTACGCCTGCAAGGATTCAATAACCTCACTAAATCCTTGAGCTTCAACATCTACGATATTTGCTACGCCGCCTCGGAAGAGCAGCGCAAACGCTATATTGAATACATTGATGAAGTGTATAACGCTGAGCGTTTAACCCAAATATTGACCGAAGTGGCCAATATCATTGGTGCCAATGTGCTGAATGTGGCCAGGCAAGATTACGACCCGCAAGGCGCATCCGTTACTATTTTGATTTCTGAAGAGCCGATTATCGATAAAAAAGCTGCTGGTAAAGAGTTGATTTCCGATGCGGTGGTGGCGCATTTGGATAAAAGCCATATCACCGTGCACACCTACCCAGAAACGCACCCGCATAATGGTATTGCCACATTCCGCGCCGATATTGATGTGGCAACCTGTGGTGTGATTTCGCCGCTGAAAGCCCTGAACTACTTAATTGAAAGCTTTGATTCCGACATTGTGGTGATGGATTATCGGGTGCGCGGCTTTACACGCGACATTAAGGGTAAGAAGCATTACATCGATCACAAAATCAATTCCATCCAAGACTTCTTGGCCAAGGATTCACGCGCATTCTACGAAATGATGGACGTCAATGTGTATCAGGAAAACCTGTTCCACACCAAGATGCACGTTAAAGAATTCGACTTAGACACGTATTTGTTTGAAGGCAAAGCCAAAAGTCTGAGTTTCAAAGATCGCCAGCGTATTGAATTGCAAGTTAAGCGTGAAATTGCTGAGCTGTATCACGGCCGTAATTTAACCGATTAATCTGTAGGAGCGCCTTTAGGCGCGAATACCTTCAATCGCCAACAAATTCGCGCCTAAAGGCGCTCCTACATTCGGTAGGCGATGGTTTTCATCAGCTGCGACGACAAGGCCATTAAACGCGGAATGGGCTGGGGCAGTTTGCGCGCACCGTTTGCCTCGGCATGTTCTGCGTGGCGTGCTTCATCGGCTTTCATCACTGCAAGAATGGCGCGGCTGCGCAGGTCTTCTGCTGGTAGCGTATCGAGATGCTCGGCCAAATGCGCTTCCACCTGCCGTTCGGTTTCCGACACAAAACCCAAATTCCAACCATCACCTTTCAAGCCAGCACCAAGGCCAATGGCATAGCTGCCCAAATACCATAGCGGATTAAACACACTCGGCGCGCTGTTGAGCTCTTTCAAGCGGCTTTCGCACCAGGCCAGATGATCGGCTTCTTCGCCTGCGGCATGCAAAAGCTGAGTGCGGGTTTCATCGGTTTTTGCCACACGTGCCTGGCCTAAATACAAAGCCTGCGCACAGACTTCGCCCGTATGGTTAATGCGCATCAATCCGGCGCTGTGTTTCAGTTGTTCTGGACGCATTTCTAGGTCGAGATTGTCTGCGGCGGGGTTTTCACGTTGCGCCACGGTGCACCCGGCCGTGGTATTCAAGGCGTGCTGCAGTTCGCTGAACAATCGATCAAGCGGTGTGAGTTGGCGTTTTAGAGTCATCAATAAATTGTGCCATAAATTCGAGTGGATGCAGAACATTGACGTGGCAAGCGTTCAGAAAATGCAAACGGCAACCAATATTTTGTGATAACAACACACGGGCGCCACTGGCCTGCACAGCCGCGATTATTGGGCTTCTAAGCTGATTGGCGCGCTCCGGTTGGATAAGTTGGTGCAATCCGGCCGCGCCGCAACAGCCTTGATCTGTGAGCACGGTAATCTGCAAATCGGGTATTTGTTTCAGCAAAGCTAAGCTTGCATGTTGTTGCAGGTGAAAATTGGCTGTGCACGCAGTATGAAATGCAATATGCATGCCTTGCGCGGATTTAAACGGCACGCGTTTGTGGTGTTGCTGCAAATAAACGCAGGCATCGAAAACGGGAATGCCTGCAGACTGCTGCAATGCGCTAAAGCAGCCGCTTGCCAGCATCAACACGCCATCGTAATCGGCAAACACGCGACGATTTTTCGCGGCCAGTCGTTCTGCACCGTGCGCATCCCCGGCGTGCAAAGCCGCTTGCCCGCAGCAAACTTGCGCGCGGGGAATGTCGATGGATTCGCCCACTGCGCCAAGCAGTTTTTGCAACGCCAGCCGAGCTTTTTGCTCATAGGTGTCGGCCACGCAGCCGGAAAATAGCGCGTTGCGGCTTTTCGTTAAAGCATCAACATGCGCCAAGTTTTGTTTCATTGCGGGTTTTGGCAGAAATTTTAATGCGGGTGGCAAAACAGCGTAAAGCACTCGATACATGGCCAATGTGCCGTTCAGCCATGCTTTATGTTGTATCAAGAAAAGTGCTGTTTTTGCGCGCCATGAAAGTTTTGGTTTAAGCGCTGCGCGTGTTCCAATCAGTAATTCATCGTATGAAACATTTGCCGGGCAGGCGCTCTCACAGCGCCGGCAGCCAAGGCAGTTATCCAGCGATGGCTGCGCGCCTAAACCAAATAGTGCGGGGCTTTCAGCGAGCGCCGACATCAATGCAATGCGACCGCGCGGGGATTCGGCTTCATTCTGCGCTATTGCATAGGTTGGGCAGTGCGGCAGGCACAATCCACACTTCACGCATTGTTGGGCTAATTCTGAACGGTAACTGCTACTTAGAGAGGATTTCATGGCTTAAATGCTAACACGGAGTGCAACAGGGCTTGCACGAAGTCGAAATTCAAGGTATTATTCCGCTTCTTATTCACTTGATTTTGTTGGAGCCTGTCATGAAAGCCATGACCATCAGCGCCAAATCCGAAACTGTTCAGCAAGACTGGTACATCGTAGATGCCAGCGGCAAAACACTCGGTCGTTTGTGCTCGGAACTTGCGCACCGCTTGCGCGGTAAGCATAAGCCTGTATTCACCCCCCACGTGGACACCGGCGATTATATCATTGTCATTAATGCAGAAAAAATTGCCGTTACCGGTAAAAAACTGCAAGACAAAATGTACTATCGTTTTACTGGCCACATTGGTAATTTGAAGTCGGAATCCCTTGGTCAAGCGTTAGACGCGCATCCAGAACGCGTGATTGAAACCGGCGTGAAAGGTATGTTGCCGAAGAACCCACTTGGTCGCGCTATGTTCTCGAAGCTGAAAGTGTACAAAGGCTCCGAACATCCACACTCCGCCCAGCAGCCAAAAGTGCTGGACATTTAAGGTTATAGGTAAACACATCATGGCTGCACAGCAAAACTACGGCACCGGTCGCCGCAAATCTTCCACAGCTCGCGTATTCTTGCGCAAGGGCACTGGCAACATCGTGATTAACGGTCGCGCTATTGACGAATTCTTCGGTCGCGAAACTTCGCGTATGATTGTTCGCCAGCCGTTGGAGTTGACCAACAACACCGAAAGCTTCGACGTTAAAGTAACGGTTGAAGGCGGCGGTATTACTGGCCAAGCCGGCGCAATCCGTTTGGGCATTGCCCGCGCCTTGATTGAATACAACGATACCTTGAAGCCAGAATTACGCAAAGCCGGTTTTGTTACCCGCGATGCACGTGAAGTGGAACGTAAAAAAGTGGGCTTGCGCAAAGCGCGTCGTGCCACTCAGTTCTCGAAACGTTAATCGGTTTCATGCATCAAACGAAAAACCCGCTGAAAAGCGGGTTTTTTTGTTACCGAAATTTACTAATTAATTTATTTCCGAATCTCACCGCCGGTAATCACCAGGTCAGCGCAACGAGCGGCAAAAAGTCCATTGCATACCACGCCGACGATTTGATTGAGCTGGCTTTCCAGAAGCATGGGGTCAGTAATTTGCCAGTTGTGTACATCAAGAATCCAGTTGCCGTTGTCGGTTACAACATTCTCGCGCCAAATGGGTTGGCCACCGAGCTTGACGATTTCGCGTGCCACATGCGAACGCGCCATGGGAATCACTTCTACCGGTACCGGAAATTTACCGAGCAGTGGCACCAGCTTTGATGGATCGATGATACAGACGAATTGCTTGCTCGCTGCCGCGATAATTTTTTCACGGGTTAGGGCTGCGCCACCGCCTTTAATCAATCGATTATGCGTATCGCATTCATCGGCGCCATCCACGTACAAATCCAGGGGCCCGGTGGCATTTAAATCGAACACCGGAATGCCAAGTTCTTTCAATAATTTAGTACTTTGCTCAGAGCTTGATACCGCGCCTTCAATACGCGATTTCATCCGGCCCAAGCCTTGAATAAAATACGCGACAGTGGAGCCCGTGCCAACACCAACGATGGAGTTGTCTTGCACGAATTCGAGTGCGCGTTCGGCTGATGCCTGTTTGCCTTGTTCGGGAGTCATGGTTTTGGTTCCAGTTTTAAAATGCTTTGCCATTGGGCTTTGCTGACGGGTAAAACGGATAGGCGTGTGCCACGGTTGAGTAACACAAAATCGCCAAGGATATCGGCATTGGCCTTTAATGTTTCAAGGCTAAGCACACCACTAAATTTACGCTCGAAGGACACATCCACCAAAAACCAGCGCGGTTTTTCAGGTGTGGCTTTCGGGTCCCAGTAATCCGATTCTGGGTCGAACTGGGTTGGGTCGGGATAGGCTTTCGAAGCGACTTTCGCCAGGCCAGCAATGCCGGGTATCTTGGCGTTGGAATGGTAGAACAAAACGCCATCGCCTACTTTCATGTCTTTCCACATGAAATTGCGCGCCTGGTAATTGCGCACGCCCGACCATGGCTCTTTTTTGACTTTGTGCAAGTCATCAATAGAAAACGCGTCAGGTTCAGATTTCATTAGCCAATAATTCATTTATACGGATTCCTTTGTGCTGCAATCAATCCACTCGCATTCTGTCGCAATCGCATCCATATTCACATCCCATGCTTGTGTATCAAGCGCGTCTAATTCTTGGCATGCATAGCCAATGCCGATTAATCTTGGTGCGACAGGATTATTTTTGCGAAACGCGAAGCTGCTGTCGTAATAGCCGCCGCCCATGCCAAGGCGTTGGCCTTGTCGGGTGAAGCCCAACAAGGGAACTAAAACAGTATTCAACTCATCGGGACGGAGGCAGGAGCTAGGTGCGAGCGTCGGTTCGGGAATACCGTATTGATTGGTAGCCAGGTCATCGCCTGCGCGCCAAGGCGCGAATAGCAATTGCCGGTTGGCTTGCACTACTGGCAAGCACCAAATCCAATGGCTGGGCAAGCGTAGCTGCACGATGTGTAGCGGCAATTCGCCAGCGCTAGCCCAATAGCCAGCAATGAATCCGCCGGTTTCTGGCAGTTGCGCAAGAATGCGTGTGGCAACGGCTTCAGCTACGGCCATTTTATCGGCTGCGCTGAGTTGATTTCGTTTGGCTATCAATTCCTGCCGCAGAGCTTTGCGCATACCCATTCCTGAATAAGTGTCCTCCACTATGCCGATGCCTGCCAACGACCTTGATCCCTAGGATCAAGTGGGTATCGACTTGCCGTTTTTAGGCTTTCCGCAACACAGGCGGACATGCACACCAACGGTTCGACCGATTTCCGGGTCGTGTTTATGGGTCAAGGGCTAATGTTGAGCACGCTGTCGAACACAGCAGAGGACGCAAAGTTATTATAACGCGATGTAGTGAAAGGAATGTCAGCGTGGCAGATTATCGAACAAATCATCGAGCTTGCGGTTCATGTCGCCTAAGCTGCGGCCAACCACTGCATCGGATTTTTCACGGCTATCTTTCAGCATCTGAAAATCATGCGCAATATTCAGCGCCGCTAACACAGCAACGCGCTCAAGACTAACGGTTTTGTTGCTGCCTTGAATGTCGCGCATTTGTTTATCAAGTAATTTAGCGGCGGCTTGCAAGCTTTCCAGTTGCTCAGGTGGGCAGCCAACCGGATAATCGCGGTCGAGTACTTTGATGCTTACCACATTACTCATCGTTACGCTCCAATTCATTGAGTCGGCTAATCATGGCTTCCACGCGATGCCGTGCCAACTCATTTTTACTTTGTAGCTGATTACGTTCAGCAGCGAGCTGTTCGTACTGCTGTTTAAGCGCTTGATTTTCGCTAGCGAGTTTATGCGTAGCCTCAAGCAGCCTATCAAGCCGTTGCGCTAAAGCGTGTATTTGGGAGGCGTAATCGGTTTGTGTCATCGCTATAAATTAGATGGCATTGGCATCAGAGTCAAGGTGTCCAAAACTATCGACGAACCGACTTTTCTTTTCGTGCTCAATAATAAACTGTAAACACTCGTTGGCAGGCAGTGGTTTGGCTAGCCAATAGCCTTGAATTTCATCACAGCCAAATTCTTTCAGTGTGTCTAAATGTTCTCTTGTTTCCACGCCCTCGGCAATCATCGTCATGCCCAATGAATGGCCTAGCGCAATGATGGTTTTCACCAAGGTGTTGTCATTCGCATTCGGCCCGATTTCGCGTACAAACGATTTGTCGATTTTCAAGGTATCAATCGGCAGTTGCTTCAGATAGGAAAGTGAGGAATAGCCCGTACCGAAATCATCGAGCGACAGCGTGACGCCCAAATCTTTCAAGGCCCATAAATTGGCCAATGGCGCTGGATTTTGGCTCAACACCATGGATTCGGTTATTTCCAACTCGATGCAATATTCCGGAATTTGATGCTTTTGAATCAAGCTGGCAATTTGTTCTGAGAGTTTTGAGCGCAGTAATTGCAATGCCGACACATTAATTGACATGCTAATGTGGTTAAGGCCTTGGGCATGCCAATGGCTGAGTGTCTGCAGCGCATCTTCCAAGACCCATTCGCCAATCTCAATAATTTGCCCAGATTCTTCGGCTAAGGGAATAAATATATCTGGGCCAATGCGGCCTAATTCTTTGCTGTTCCAGCGTAGCAAGGCCTCCACACCAACAATTTGATGCGTGTCTAAGCTCATGCGCGGCTGGAAATTTAATTCGAACTCATTGCGCACCACGGCCATCTTCAGGCCGCCTAACAATTGCGCGCGATGTCGCGATTTTGCATCCATTTCCTCATTGAAATATTGCACGGTATTGCGGCCTTCATTCTTTGCTTGATACATGGCAATATCGGCAAATTTTAATAAATCTGAAGGCGTTTGCGCGTGGTCGGGAAAGATGCTGACACCAATCGAGCCGGTTAAGTTGGCCGCTTGATTATCGCTGAGCATGATCGAGCTGTTGAATTGCGCCAAAATGCGCATGGCACACTCACGAATCTGCACATCGCTGTCAGCTGATTCCAGCAAAATGACGAATTCATCGCCAGACAGCCGCGCCACTAAGCCAAACTCGCGCGTAGCGGCGAGTAAGCGTTGCGCCACAACCACCAGCAGGCGATCGCCTGCAGTGTGTCCGAGTGAGTCATTAATATTTTTGAAGTTGTCTAAATCGAGGAATAAAACGGCCACGCGGTTTTGGTTGCGGCGTGCATGAATAATCGCTTTGCTAAGCTTTTCAATCAGCAGTGGCCGGCTTGGTAAGCCAGTTAAGGAATCGTAATTGGCAAGGTGAATCAGTTCTTGCTCAATGCGTTTTTTGTCAGTGATGTCGTTGACCACAGCTACAAAGTGACTACGATGGCCATTGCCATCAAGCACTTCGGAAACTTCAATATGGCAAAGAAACTCGCCTTGGTCTTTGCGTTTCTGCCAAATTTCGCCCATCCAATGGCCGCTATCCACAATTTGCTTTTGAATTAAAGCATATTGCGTGCGGTCGTGTTGGTCTGAGTTTAAGATGGAGCGGCTTTTGCCAATAATTTCTTGCTCAATATAGCCGGTGATGCGTGAAAATGCCGGGTTGATGGAAATGAAATGAAATTCCAAATCCACCACGGCAACGGCTTCATTCATGCTTTTAACCACAGCCAGCGCAACACGGCTGTCACTTTCGAAGTCGCGCTTGGCATTGATATTTTTACTGGCTGCAGCGATGCGTAATGGGGTGTTGTTTGCATCATATTCAACAACACGGCCACGGCTGGTAATCCAAATCCAGCCTTGGCTGTAATGACGCAATCGATAGCTCACTTCAAAATCATTGTTCTGACCTTGCAGATGGTTATTGATGGCTTGATGGAAATCGGGTGCATCTTCTGGATGGATATAAATCTGGATGAACTCGATGGCGTTGATGATTTCTGGGAAGTGGCCATCAATTAAGGGCTCAAAGCCCACTTGGGTGAGTTCTTGTGTGTCAAGGCGCCAAGTCCAAATGGCTTCGCCGGTGCCTTTTAAAGCAAGGCGTAAATCATCATGACGGGTGTTGATGGCTTGCAGCATATTGGCTTCACGTTTTTTAGCCAGCCAGATAAAGCCGATTAAAATCAATGAAAAACTTATGCTAAGCAGTAAAAGCGCCACAATTAGCCGCAACCCCGCAGATTACGCGGAGGATTTGCTAGACAAATTCCGATTTGAATAACACCGGAAAATTTTAATTTATGGCTAAACATCATTCGCGCCATACCTAAGTCGAGTATTGTTGAAGCCCCATTATTCAAGTTTAGGAGCCTTTTGTGGATTCGACAAGTGAAACGTCATACTTTCAACATTTGCTACAATAGCTTAAAAATTAGGAAGCACACCATGGCCAACCCAATGCCTGATTATCAAGCAATTCAAGAACAGCTGAGTGAATTGCAGATTCCCATTTCGCCTTCGGAAATGCATGGCGCTATTTCAGGCTGCCTGTGTGCTGGCGCAAACCTCACTGCACAAAATTGGTTGGCCTTCGCGCTCACCGATGCTGACATGGATGGCAAAGCAGAAATCGGTTCGGCCTTGAACCAATTGTATGTGGCAGTTAGCGAGCAATTGGCTGGCGATATTATGGATTTTGAATTTGATTTATTGTTGCCAGACGATGAAATGCCGGTTTCCGAACGCGGCCCGGCCATGGTGGATTGGTGTCAGGGTTTCTTAGGCGGTTTTGGCGTGGTGCCAACGCCCGCGCAGCCATTGTCTGAAGAAGCCGATGAAGCCTTGCAGGACCTCGCCAAGATTGCCGGCTCGGATTTGAACTACGAAGACACCGAAACCGATGAAGAAGCGCTGATTGAAGTCTGTGAATATATCCGTGTCGCTGCGGTGTTGTTGTATAACGAACGCGTGGTCAATCGGCAAAAACGCCAGCGGTTGAATTGATGATTAGCCCTGTAGAATTTTCTCGGCGCCGGCGCGCGCTGATGGACATGGCAGATGACAACAGCATTTTTATCATTCCGTCTGCCAATGAAAAAATCCGCAGCAAAGATACTACGTTTCCGTTTCGGCAAGACAGTGATTTTTGGTATTTAACCGGCTTCAATGAACCCGATGCAATTTTAGTGTTGGTGCCTGGCCGCCAACATGGCGCAAGCCTTTTGTTTTGCCGTGAGCGCGATGCCAGCAAAGAAGCCTGGGATGGCCCGCGTCTTGGCCCTGAAGGTGTGGTGGATTCATTGCGGCTGGATGATTCGTTTCCGATTAGCGATTTGGACGATATTTTGCCCGGATTATTGGAAGGCCGTTCGCGGGTGTATTACCATTTCGGACGCGATCCGGATTTTGATTTGAAACTGATGGGTTGGCTGAATCGCGTACGCGCCCAGATGCGCTTGGGCGCAGAACCGCCGCACGAATTTCTCGAGCTCGGCCATCTGCTGGATGAATTGCGTTTATTCAAAAGCAAAGGCGAAATTACTTTGCTACGTCGCTCGGCGGAAATTGGTGCTGAGGCGCAAATTGCGGCAATGCTGGCCACCAAAACCGCGCGCTATGAATATGAAGTGGAGGCGGCGTTGCAGCATGTGTACCGTAAAAATAATGCGGTAGCTTCCTACGAGCCGATTGTGGGCAGTGGCCCGAATGCTTGCGTGTTGCATTATCGTGCCAATAATGCGCCAATCAAAAAAGGCGATTTGCTGTTGTGCGATGCCGGTGCTGAGTATGGTTTTTACGCCTCCGACATTACCCGCACCTGGCCCACCAATGGCCGGTTCAGCAAAGCACAGCGCGAGCTATACAACATTGTGCTGGCCGCGCAAAGCGCCAGCATCGCGGCATCCACACTCGGCGCGCCGTATGAAGCCATTCACCGCGCAGCCGTTGAAGTACTCACCGACGGCCTGCTGAGCCTTGGCTTGCTGAAAGGTACACACAAGAAAGCCATTGAATCGGAAGCCTACCGAAAATTCTATATGCATAAAACCGGGCATTGGCTTGGGCTAGATGTGCACGATGTGGGCGAATACAAACTGGCCGGTGCCTCTCGGCAGCTGGAAGCCGGTATGGTGTTCACCGTTGAACCGGGCTTATACATTGCACCGGGCACGCCGGGCGTTCCGGAAAAATACCAAGGCATCGGCATACGCATTGAAGACGATATTCTGATGACCACAAAAGGTGCGCACGTTTTAACCGATGGTGTGCCGAGTAGTGTTGATGGGATTGAGGCGTTGATGGCATGAAAATCCCCGCTTCGGCGGGGATTTTGTTTACAAATCGTGCTTATTTACGTCAAAGCCGAGCTTCTTATATTCCAGCCAGCGTGCGCGGGCGGGGCCGCGTGCCGCGTCATCGGCCGGCACAATTTCCAGAACGCGTTCAAAGCCCAGTGGTGGTAGTTCGTTGCGTAGGTTAATGGCCAGCGGACGCATTGGCGTATCTGATTCTGGGCCAACCAGTAAAACCGGAGTAATGTCTTCGTCTTCATCGGTGCCAACAATCTGATGCGGCACAAAGGCGTCGTCATCAAATTCCCACAGCAAATCGTCTAGAAAATCGGCTTGTTCAGCCGATTCACAGAAAATGAGACAAGGCTGATTGCTGGCAATGGCTTTTTGCGCCAACTGGCAAACCAACAACAAAGGCTGCTCAACAAATTGCTTTTTGTTGGCAATCATGTAGAAATCAGCCCGTGCTGGCATGGTTTAAACGCCGGCCTGATTCAACAACCATTGGCACAAAAGCCCAACCGGACGGCCGCTGGCCATACCTTTACGGCCTTCGTCGTTGGCAACACCTGCAATATCTAAATGCGCCCAACGTTGGCCTTCGGTGAAGCGCGACAAGAAGCAACCGGCGGTGATAGCACCTGCGCCTTTACCACCAATGTTGTAGATATCGGCGAAGGTGGAATCGAGCATGCTTTGGTATTCATCCCACAACGGCAAGCGCCATGCGCGATCGAAAACCTGTTCGCCAGCATCCAATAATTCGGCGGAAAGATCGTCGTGTTTGCTCATTAGGCCAGCGGCGTATTTGCCAAGCGCTATGATGCAAGCACCGGTCAAGGTTGCCACATCAACGGTGGCTTTCGGTTCAAAGCGTTGCACGTAAGTCAATGCGTCGCACAAGATTAAGCGGCCTTCGGCATCGGTATTGCCCACTTCAATGGTTTTGCCATTCATCGCGGTGAGTACATCGCTTGGGCGATACGCATCGGCATCCGGCATGTTTTCAACAGCTGGCACCACGGTCACTAAGTTAATCGGCAATTGCAGTTTTACACAAGCCAAAAACGTGCCAAGCACAGTCGCCGCGCCGCACATATCAAACTTCATTTCCTCAATACCACCTTGCACTTTCAAATTGATGCCGCCGGTATCGAAAGTTATGCCTTTGCCCACCAAGGCCAACGGCTTGGCGTCAGCCGCGCCGGTGTAGCGCAGTACGATGAGCTTTGGCGCATTGGCCGAACCGCGCGCCACTGCCAACAAAGAGCCCATGCCTAAGGCTTGCATTTCATCGCGTTCCAGTACTTCGCAGGAAACATTATCGTGCTCGGCGGCGATTTTAATGCTTTGTTCGGCTAAATACGCAGGGTTACAGATATTTGGCGGCAAATTACCCAGCTCGCGGGTGAATTGTACGCCAGTGGCAATACCCACACCTTGAGTGAACGCCGCTTCTTGCGCGGCATTGGCCAAGAAAGTAATTTGCGCTAGGGTAACGGTAGCTTTTTTGGTGCGGGTGGCGGTGTATTCGTAAGCGGCATGATCAGCGGCAATAATCGCCTGGCGCATGGCCCAATCCGACTCGCGGCCTTTTACAGCCAAATCAGTCAGCGTGATGTAAGCCGATTTCACCGGGCCACTGCACAGTGCACGGATAGCATCGCCTATGGCTTTCAGGAATTGCGGCACCGCAAATTTTTCTGGCTCACCCAAGCCAATCACCAACACGCGCGATGCAGTAACGCCGGAAATATCTTGCAATAAAATCGATTGCCCGGTTTTGCCGCTAATATCGCCGCGTTCGGCTAAGGCGGTTAAGCGGCCATTGCTTGCCGCATCCAGCGCAGCGCCTGCTGCGTTAAAGGTTTTGTTGTTGAACGCGCCAATAACAATGCAATCGCTAGCAGCGGATACGGGAGAATTCTGGGTGTGTGAAAACGTCAAAGCCATAAACATCCTTAAGGCGTGCCCATGCGAACAGGCACAAAATGGTAAACTCATATTGTAAATCATCCGGTCACGAGAATCCGCCTTCCGATGCGCTTAATAAACCGCTACCTGTTCATGCAGTTCAGCCAATTGGTGACGGCGGTTCTGTTGGTGCTGTTTTTAATCAGCGTGGGAGGCTTTCTCACCGATTTAATTGCCGAAATCTCACGGGGTAAAGTGCCTGCTGGGCTGATGTTGCAGCTTTTGGCGCTCCGCATGCCACGTTTTTTAAGCTTTGTGATGCCGTTGGCGCTGTTTATTGGCTTAATGATGGGCATTGCCCGTTTGTATGCCGACAGCGAAATGGCGGTATTGGCATCCATTGGCGTGAGTAGTCAGCAGCTGTGGAAGCCGGTGCTGTGGATAGCGGCGCCCTTTGTGCTCATCATCGCCGTATCGTCGTTATGGCTGGTGCCTTGGACGGCGCAAAAAGCCAAAACCATGGTGGAAGAAGCCAATCGAAGCTTCTTGATCTCCGGCTTAGAAGCTGGGCGATTTGTGGAATTGCCGGGTAAATCCGGTATTTTATTTATTAGTAGCATCAGCCGGGATGGAAAACGCTTTAACAATTTATTTGTACAGCGCGAAAATA
Source organism: Arenimonas sp. (assembly GCA_043744535.1). Classification (GTDB taxonomy): domain Bacteria; phylum Pseudomonadota; class Gammaproteobacteria; order Xanthomonadales; family Xanthomonadaceae; genus Arenimonas. Next base: position 12,399 of record JAYTVJ010000048.1, on the reverse strand, counting down.
AAGGTCGGCTCGACATCATCACAGCCAGTAAGGGCGAGCTAAAACTCGTGGGCGGTGTGCGCGTGTTGCGGCTTGAAAATGGCTTCCGGATGGAGGGCGAATTAGGCCGGAAAGATTTTCGTAAAGTGCAATTTAAAATTAATGAGATTAAAGTGCCGGAGCCAAGCGAAACCAAAGCGAGCAACAAGCTGGATTCGGTGAGTACGCTGGCACTGTTTAAACGAAATGACGCCGTGGCTAATAGTGAATTGCACTGGCGTTTTGCCATGCCATTGTTTGCTGCCATTCTTTCTTTATTGGCTATTCCACTTGCGCGCAGCGAACCACGGCAACCGCAATATGGCTTGGTATTATTTGCGGTTATGGCGTATTTATTGGGTATGTTGGCATTGCTTGCGGGCACGTTTATGCTGGCTAAAGGCCAAATGCCAGCATTTTTAGGCTTATGGTGGGCTATTTTGCCGATGGCTGGATTTAGTTATTGGCTGTATCAGCGCGATGGCAGGCTGAAGCCCGTTGCAGAGCTTAGCCAATGAATCGCGTTGGCAAAGAAATAAGCTTTTACTTAGCCATCAATGTATTAAAGGCCACTCTTCTGGCATGGTTAATCCTGCAAGGGTTTGCCACGATTAGCACCTTTTACAACAGTTTTTCCGATATAGGCAAGCAAGGCTTCACCTTGAACTATGCGGTGCTCGTTACCTTATTCACCGTGCCATGGCATGCCTACGATATTTTGCCGGCTGGGTGTGTTATTGGCTTGTTGTTGGGGTTGGGGCAGTTAGCCAGCAAGTCAGAGTTGATTGCCATGGGTTCGGTGGGTATTTCGCGGTTGCAGATTGCTATGGGCGCGCTTCTGCCGGCGTTGTTATTGTCTGGGCTAATGTTTTTCAGCAATGAAACCATTGGAACCTACGCCGAAAAACAAGCGCTCGCCTACAACGTCATTAAATCCAATAAGCTCACCTTAGCCAAATATTCTGGCGTGTGGGCTAAAGACGGCGAGTTGTATTTTAATTCGCGCGCGGGTGCCGCAAAAGGCAATGGCAACGACGTATGGTTGGAATTAGCCGACGTTCGGCTATACCATTTTGGCCAAAGCGGTATGCTTGAATCGATTACCCATGCAAAAACCGCAAACAACAAATCCAAACAATGGCAATTGCAGGGCGTTGAAAAAACACACTTTGCCGACCATTCGGTAGAGATTGAAAAAATGCCTGATAGCTTATGGCAGACACGCATTACCAATGAATCACTTGAGGCAAGTTTAACCAGCCCAAGCAATTTAAGCATTGGCGAATTACGCACAAATATTGCCTACTTAGAACAAAACAAACTCGACGCACGCGCCTTCACCACGGCCTATTGGGGTCGCTGGTTTTATCCATTCAAAGTGTTGGTGCTGTGTCTTTCAGTATTGCCATTCGCGTTCAGTTCATTACGCACTGGCGGTTTGGGTAAAAGCTTATTTTTGGGCATATTAGTTGGCATGAGTGGTTTTTTAATGGAGCGATTGCTAGTGAATTTATCAGACGTGTATCGCGTTGATGTGCGTATCGCCTATTTTCTTGCACCAGCCTGTGTTTTTGCATTCTGTTGGGGCTATTTGGCTAAGCGGATTTAGTGTTGTTTAAACGCACGAAATAGGTGTTGCTAGCCAAATCGTGCAAGCCGCGTTTTTCAGGCTCGACAAGCGACCAAAGCAACACCAAACCAGCGCTGCTGCTGGCGAGCACATAACGCAATATCAATGGCCGCCAAGCGGCATTTTTGCCGTTTGCATCCACCACACACAGCCGCCATGGGCGCATGCCTAAGGTTTGCCCGCCATAGCGCCATGAACACACCGCATACACGCCAAGCACTGCCCAAAACACAAAAAATTCAAGGTAAGCCATGGCCGAGCCCGGCGAAATGGCGTTGCCGTGGTTCAGTAAAAGCAGGATGCCGCTGCTGAGCATTAGCAAGGCAATAGCAATCACCGCGTCATAAGCCAGGGCGAGCAGGCGCCAAGCAAGAAACGCGGGCGTGGCAAGTGGTTTGGATTGTTGGGTATCGGTTGGCATGCGGAATATCATAGCCGTGAACGGCTTTTAGCGCTAAGCTTTTTGGCATGAACCCGAAAACCACGGAAAATCGATTGCGTACTCGGCAAACAGCACAGGTTAGTGCCGTCAGCCAAAAGCAAATCGATACCGCACTTGAACGCTTGTGGGCGGAGCAAGGCTTATCGGCCTCGAGCATGGCCAGTTACCGGCGCGATCTGGTGGCCTTGGCAAGATTCACGGAAAGCCGTAACAGCGCGTTGGTTAGCGCGCAGCAAGAGCACTTGTTTGATTATTTAGCGCTACGCGTGCAGCAAGGCTATGCCGCCAAAAGCAATGCGCGATTATTATCCAGCTTACGCGCCTATTACGGCTTAATGCAGCGCAATGGCGTTATCAGCAAAGATCCAACGCGTTTGCTCGAGATGCCAAGATTGCCGCGCTCGGTGCCCAAGGCGCTGTCTGAGTCGCAAATTGAGGCCATTTTGCGCTGTGATAGCGGCGACGATGCTGAACAAATACTGCTACGCACCATGCTCGAATTAATGTATGCCTGCGGTTTGCGGGTGAGCGAGTTAGTCGAATTGCCCACCTCTGGCATTAATCTTCGGCAAGGCTTGTTGCGGGTAATGGGCAAAGGGGCAAAAGAGCGTTTGGTGCCGATGGGCGAAGAAGCCCAGTATTGGCTAGAACGCTATATTTCTGAGGTGCGAATGCTTTGGCTGGGTAAAAAACAGGAAAACACCTTATTTATTCATAAAGACGGAACTCCTTGGACGCGCCAAGGTCTATGGCTTGCGCTAAAAAAACGTGCAGTTATGGCGGGCGTGGATTCGGACAAAGTAAGCCCGCATGTGCTTAGGCATTCATTTGCTACGCATTTATTGAATCATGGTGCGGATTTACGTGCGCTGCAAATGCTTTTGGGGCATAGTTCGATGTCTACTACGCAGATTTATACCTTGATTGCCAAGGAAGGACTGAAGCGTATGCACAAACAGCACCACCCTCGCGGATAAGGCGATTGTGGCACAATAGCTTAACGACTTTGGATACACAATCATGCAAATTACCCGTTCTATAGCGCTGTTAGCCTTTTTATTTAGTATGCAGGCCTGTGCACAAAGCAAAGCGCCGTCGCTGGCTGCTGCACCAGTTGCTAAAGCGTCATCAAGCAAACCGGTGGTTGAAAGCAAAGACGATGCCATTGTTCGCGCGGCACTGATTAAAGTTGCGCCGGGTATCAATATTCGTTTAATTAAAGAATCACCGATTGCCGGTTTTAAGGAAGTTGTGGTGGATGGCAAAGTGTTGTATGTCAGCACAGACGGTAAATATTTATTGCAAGGCAGTTTGATTGATATTGCCGCGCGCAAGAATATAACCGAAGCCAGTGAAGCGGTGCAGCGCAAAGTGTTGTTAGCCGCGGTACCGAATAGCCGAAAAATCAGCTTTGCACCAGCAGCGCCTAAATACCGCGTTACGGTGTTTACCGACATTGATTGCGGTTTCTGCCGCAAAATGCATTCGCAGATTACCGAATACAATAAGTTAGGCATTGCAGTGGACTACCTGTTTTTCCCGCGCGCTGGCATTGGTTCGGAATCTTTTCAAAAAGCGGTGACTGTGTGGTGCGCGCCTGATCGCAATGTGGCACTTACCATGGCTAAAAACGACCGCCCGCTGCCTAAGAAAAACTGCCCCAATTTTGTCAGCATCGATTACAACCTTGGCTTGCAGGCGGGTGTGGAAGGAACGCCGGCAGTGTTCACCGCAAGCGGCGCGAGCATTGGTGGCTATTTAAGCCCGCAAGATATGCTAAAAACACTGCAAAGTGCCAATAACTAGCCGGTATTCAGCCAATTCTCAGCTCTAAGCCCGTGGTTTGCAGCGCGATAAGGTAAAATAACGCGACAAACTCACTTTGCGTGCTGCCATGATTGTTTTAGAAGGCTTATCTGCCTTATCTGCGTTTCGTCGTGATCGTCTCCAAGCAAGACTGGAAAAATGTGCGCCAGATCTTGCCATTGCAGGCGCGTGGCATGTCTATTTTATTGACAGCAACACGCCGCACGCTTTAGATCTGGCAGTGCTTGGGCGAATTCTTGAAGGCTGTGTGAGTCCCGCATCTGTGCTTACTGGCGCTGTGAGCCGCATTATCACACCGCGTTTGGGTACACGTTCGCCTTGGTCGAGCAAAGCCACCGATATTTTGAAAGGCGCGCAGTTGCCTATCACGCGTGTTGAACGCGGATTGCGTATTGATTTAATTGGTGCACCCGATGCCGACAGCGCCATGTGGCAAGAAATCGATAAATTATTGTCGGATCCGATGACGCAATCGGTGTGGCCGAGCATTGATGCAGCGCAAGGCTTATTCAGTTCACCGGCAACAGGCCAGGTTGAACGCATTGATGTGGAGCAGTTACCGGACGCTAATGCGCGTTTGGGGCTGGCTTTAAGCGACGATGAAATTGCCTATTTGCAAAGCAGTTATCGGCAATTAGGCAGAATGCCTTCCGATGCTGAATTAATGATGTTTGCACAAGCGAACTCAGAACATTGCCGGCATAAAATTTTTAACGCCAGCTACAGCATTGATGGCAACGACATGCCGCATTCTTTGTTCGGCATGATTAAAAATACCCATCAGCATTCGCCGCAACTGACGCTTAGCGCCTACAAAGACAATGCCGCGGTGATTGAAGGGCATACTGCCCAGCATTTTCGCCCGAATAATCAAAACGTGTATCAGTTTGCTGAAACACAGGCCAGTGCGTTTTGCATCAAGGTGGAAACGCATAATCACCCAACCGCCATTTCACCGTTTCCGGGTGCCGCCACCGGTGCCGGCGGTGAAATTCGTGATGAAGGCGCAACGGGCCGAGGTGGCCGCCCGAAAGCGGGCTTAACCGGCTTTAGTGTGTCGCATTTGCGTATTCCAAGTTTGCCGCAAGCTTGGGAAACCGAGCGGGTATTGAATCCGCGCATGGCCTCGGCCTTAGAAATCATGACTGACGGCCCGTTGGGCGGCGCGGCGTTTAATAATGAATTTGGCCGGCCCAATTTAAGCGGCTATTTTCGCAGTTTTGAATTAGCCAATACAGAAAACAACGCAACGCGTGCCTACGATAAACCGATTATGTTGGCCGGCGGTATCGGCTCGGTGGATCCTGGCCAAGTGCAGAAATTACTTATGCGCGATGGCGATGCCGTTATTGTATTGGGCGGCCCAGGCATGCTGATTGGCTTAGGCGGCGGCGCCGCTTCGTCGGTGGCCTCTGGGCAAAGTTCAGAAGCTTTAGATTTTGCCTCAGTGCAACGCGACAACCCCGAAATGGAACGCCGTTGCCAAGAAGTCATCAATCGTTGCTTCGCATTGGGTGCAGCAAACCCCATTCGCTTTATGCACGATGTGGGCGCGGGCGGGCTTTCAAATGCCATCCCTGAATTGCTGCACGATTCCGGTATGGGCGGCATTATTGATTTAGCGAAAGTGCCTTGCGATGACCCATCGCTTTCACCAATGCAAATCTGGTGCAATGAATCGCAAGAACGCTATGTTTTAGGTTTAGGCATTGCGCATTTAGCCGAGTTTGAAGCTTTGTGCGTACGTGAACGTTGTCCGTTTGCGGTGGTTGGTTTTGCCACTGATGCCCAACACTTGATTGTGGCGTATGGCGCGCAAACCGATACGCTGGATGGTATTGCGCCAGAAAACCGCGCCATCGATATGCCCATGGATTTGCTGTTTGGCAAGCCGCCAAAAATGCATCGCGATGCGCAGCTTCCAGTTATTGAGCACTATCCAGAATTGCGCAGCGAGTCTGTTTCTGTATACGAAGCGGGCCTGAAAGTGATGTCGCACCCCAGTGTGGCCTCTAAGCAATTTCTGATTACCATTGGCGATCGCAGCGTGGGCGGCAGCACCGCACGCGATCAAATGATTGGCCCATGGCAAATGCCGGTTGCCGATTGTGCCATCACCAGCACCGATTTTGTTGGCACGCATGGCGAGGCGATGGCTATTGGCGAACGCACACCTGTGGCGCTGCTAAATGCCGCCGCTTCGGCGCGCTTAGCGGTGGGTGAAGCCATCACCAATCTGCTGGCTGCGCCCATTGCGGGCCTGCATGAAGTAAAACTTTCTGCCAACTGGATGGCTGCTGCTTCGCAAACGGGCGAAGATGCGGCTTTGTATGCCGCCGTTGAAGCGATTGGCTTGGCGCTTTGCCCGGCCTTGGATATCAGCATTCCGGTAGGCAAAGATTCGCTGTCGATGCAATCGCGTTGGCAGGTGGACGGCCAATCACACAGTTCCTGTTCGCCAGTCTCGTTGATTATTTCGGCGTTTGCGCGTGTTAATGATGTGCGCCTACAATTCACGCCCGAATTGCAAATGGCAACCGAATCCGATATTTGGCTGATTGGTTTAGGCGCTGGCAAGCAACGCATGGGCGGCAGTATTTTAGGCCAAGTGCAAAATCAGTTTGGCAACCAATGCCCAGATCTGGATTCGCCCGATGTGCTTGCGCACTTGGCGCAGCTAATTATTGAAGCGCGAAGCCAAGGTTTAATTCAGGCCTACCACGACCGCTCGGATGGTGGCGCATTTGCCGCCTTGAGTGAAATGGCGTTTGCTAGCCATTGCGGCATGGATATTACGCTCGATTATTGGGGCGATAACGATCTGAACTGCTTGTTCAACGAAGAGCTGGGCGTTTTGGTGCAAGTGGATCGCGAACACCGCGCGCTGTTTGCTGATTTGATTAATCGTTTTGATTTAACCCATTGCGCGCAACGCATTGCCAAGCCCAATACATCCGATTGCATTCGCGTGTTACGCAACCAAGAAACAGTGGCTGCGTGGTCATGGCAAACCTTATTTGAATCGTGGTGGTCGGTGTCGCATGCCATGCAAAAGCAACGCGATAACCCAGAAGGCGCCGATGCAGAGTTGGAGGCAGCGAAAAATTTTGCAGATCCCGGTTTAAGCCAACAATTGAATTTTATTCCCGAAGCACCGATGCTCAATGTGGGCAGCAAGCCGCGCATGGCCATCTTGCGCGAACAGGGCGTGAATGGCCAAGTTGAAATGGCCGCCGCATTCACCCGTGCCGGTTTTGAGGCAGTTGATGTGCATATGTCCGACATCATTGCTGGGAGAGTTAATTTAGCGGCGTTTAAAGGCGTAGCGGCGTGCGGTGGCTTTAGTTATGGCGACGTGCTTGGCGCTGGCCGTGGCTGGGCCACCAGTATTTTGGAACGCGACGCTGTGCGCGCGCAGTTTGCCGAATTCTTTGCCCGCAACGATAGTTTCAGCTTGGGCGTATGCAACGGCTGCCAAATGCTGAGCCAATTAAAAGCCCTCATTCCTGGCGCAGACCACTGGCCGCGCTTCATGCGCAACCAGAGTGAGCAGTTTGAAGCGCGTTTGTCGATGGTGGAAATTGTTGACTCGCCATCCATCTTGCTGGCAAACATGGCCGGTTCGCGCATTCCGGTAGTAGTATCGCATGGCGAAGGCCGCGCGGAATTTGCGGCAGGTGCTATCAATCAGGCTTCGGTGGCAATGCGTTTTATCGATAACCACGGCAACTTAGCCTCGCATTATCCGGCTAATCCAAACGGCTCGCCAATGGGCATCACCGGCTTAACCTCGCTTGATGGCCGCGCCACCTTGATGATGCCGCATCCTGAGCGCGTGCACTTAAGCAAGCAAATGAGTTGGCATCCAAAAGACGCCGGCGAATTCTCGCCATGGATGCAGATGTTTATTAACGCAAGGAAGTGGGTGGGGTGAATCCCCCATAATCCCCCTTTCATGAAATTGGGTAGGGTGGGTTTTAACCCGCCATCACTAACCTTCGGCAATCACCTGATTTCGGCCGTTGGCTTTTGCCTGCCGCAAGCGCAAATCCGCGCGGCGCAGCAAGCCTGACATATCTTCCGCATCGTTTGGAAAGCCAGAAACGCCCGCAGAAAATGTGAGTTGATGGTTTGTACGGCTATCCTCTGGGCTATAGTGAGATTGCGCGACAGCTTGGCGTAGTAAATCAACGCGCTTGAATGCATCAACGACGAAAAGCGGTGTGATGAATAGGAATTCTTCGCCACCAATTCGCATGAGTGATTCATCGGCATGCAGTTTGCTGCGTAAAATATTCACCACATGGCAAAGCGCGGTATCGCCAGTCTGATGGCCCAATTCGTCGTTGATACGTTTGAAGTGATCAAGATCAATCAGCGCAAAAGCTAAGGGCTGCACTCTATTTTTTGCGTGCTGAATGAGCTGCGGAACACGGCGATTCAAATACATGCGGTTTGGCAGTCCGGTCAGTCCATCGGAGCCGGAAATCTTGACCAACTTCTGCATGCGATACACGATTAGCGCTGTGCTTAAGGTAAAAATAAACAACAAAATGATGCGCTGGATGGAGTTGGATAAATCGGCGGTTCCATAGGCAGTTGAAAATAGCTCATCGCTGCGCATGCTCATCACGTAAAAAACTAAAGCGGCAAATTGCAAACAGGCCAGAAAGCCGGCAAAGAAAGTCACTCGCACATCGTTGCGCATTGCTGTTGATAAAATACAAAGTAGATAACAGCACCAACTGACAACACTGTTGGTGCCTGCCGAGGGCGTGGCTAGTGCCAACATTATTAGCACTAAGCTTACGCTGCTAATATCGGCGGCCGAGGTGGCGAAACTCAGCCACGCTGGGCGACGGTCTCGCTTGGCGAGTTTTAGCCAATAAAAGGACAGCACTAAGCCAAACAATACGCCAATCGCACCCGCCAGGGTTTCGTAGCGGTCATCAACAAAAAAGGCGCTCGCAATCGGTAAAAGTAGCAATAAAGAAACAAGCGCTACGCGAATATAGGCAACCAGCAACTCACCACCGGCACCAATTTCAAGCATAACGTCGTCTGGCCGCTCTTTCGCAGCATGGAAAAACTCAACCCAGCTTTGCTTAAAGGAAGACACCAGCCACTCGAATGAGGAGATGCTCTCAGGATACCTTAAAATGCTGATGAATCAAGAAAGCGGTTTTTTAGGCTGGCATTTGGCATTATGCAGGTTTCACGAACTCCAAAATATTTGGAATTAGATGAGCTGAAAAAAAGCCCGGTATACCGGGCTTTTTCGTTACTTCAAACAAATAAACGCGACCATATCGAATAAATCATTTCCCCATTCTTTGGTTGGGTGCGGAATGATTTCGTATTCATCAGAAATTATTTGTTTGGTTTTCTCAACAATTGTTTGGAAATCTTCTAAAGCGTCATATGATTCCGAGACTGGGTAAATTGAAAACCCATTTGGGTCTATGCCAGACTTATGTATTGATGAACCATTGAAAAAGAAAGCAATATCCGAATTCATGTAAGCTCCTTAAAGTTGAGTAGAAAATGCAATCTATCTCGTTAAGAGCGACTGCTATCATGGTATATCTGACGGATTATTTAAATGCAACAGGTCAGTTTGGAGCAAAAATGTCGACTTTTCAGAGTTATGAATTTAAATTTGAATTTGGTTATGGCTCAAGTATTGATTTGCAGGCCAATTATGCTGATAGCGAAGTCATAGCAATACTAGATATTACTGAGGAATTCATTGGTCCTGTCTACGGACATGTTTGGAGTATTGCAAGAAAAATTGTTCAATCGGGTATAGATTGGCCTGATTGGGAAATTTACCATATCGGCATTACTGAGAAATATAGAACATTGCTCGGCGGAGAGGATGAATTTCGTTACGCCAAATATAATTCGAAACAAGAAAGAATGAAGATAATGTGGAACAGATATGAATTGTCATGCCAATTGTACGAATCGGAATATGTTCCAGAAGGTGTTAGGATGCCATTTTTTATGGAAGGACTTACAGGCAGTCTTTCTGACTTTAGAAAATATGGAGAAGAAGTTGGACTTTCAAGTGAAGCATTAGACAGCTATTTTTTGGGATCATTCGATATAGATAGAATTTGCCTACTTGAAGATTTAGGTTCTGAAGACTCATCAAAAGGTGAGTTGATTGAATGCGGCGTTATCCGTATTGGTTCTGAAATAGACAGGAAGGTAATGGCGTCTTGTTTAAATTTTTCTGAGGCAAAATTCATTTTGAAGAAGCTTGAAATTAAGCCAGATAGATCATTGGGTAAGTGTAGGGAGCAATTGATTGATTTGCTTGATGAAGATGTACATGAGATTGGAGAATTGATATTGTCAGCAAGGGATTGGTCTTTATACGGTGAAACTCTAGCAATTCCAGGTTATGAATGGGACGACTTTCAGAGTCTGCGGCAACAGGTGCGAGGTGCTGCTACTGCAATGGTAGATATTCGTGATAAGAAGGTTTCTCGTGATTTAACTAAGAAGCTACGTTAATAATTAAAGGGAGTGGAGGTAGATATTCAAACGTTAATGATCTCCATCCACTTTGTTTGTGAATAGAAATTTTGTAACAGTAATACATTCTTACAATGCGCTAGTTCTTAAATGACCATGAATAAGGCCATTCAGGCGACCTAGGTTTATTGGGGCCAATCTTATGATGTATTTCTTGAATAATTCCAATAAGAAGAATTCCGCTCATTATAAAACGTGATTTTGCCGAATCATCAAATGCCTCTCTAAATATATGATAATTTTGGTCAGCACGATGAAGTTTATAGAGTTCATCAATACGCGATTTAACTGATGAGTCATTAAAAGAGCACGAAGAAATGCTGTGCGCAAATGTATTTCGGATTTTGCGCGTGATATGTAGTGATTTTGATGCAATCTCACTAATAAGTCCGAGCCTATAACTGAAATCAATACGACTACTAAAATTTGCTAGTGGAGCATTTGGCCCTTCAAATATTGAATCATGAGAAGTCGGGCACTGGACTAAAGCAAGTCTCAGCATTTCCTCGAGTAAATTATCTAAATGTGCGGCGACGATAATAACCATCGCTCTATCGCTTTCGCCTTTAATATCAGCTAAAAGCTTATTGAATCGCTCTTCGAATGCTTTTTCGAACGTCATATGAAACCTCACAGTGAGCTACAGTTAATAAATAGGCATTTAATGTTCTATATAAAAGTATTTGAGCGCCACGGGCGAGCTCGGTCAACAAAAAAACCTTGGCTAGCAGCACTGCAACAGCAAATCACCGATACCGATTAATCTCATCGCGCTGGCGGATGGCAGCGGCGCGCGCAGCTTCAGCGAATTCGAGGCCTTCGCCGGCATACAGAATGGCCCGCGAGGAGCTGATGATTAGCGCATCGGAATTTTTGCCACGGCCATGCTTAATGATTTGTTCCACATCGCCGCCTTGTGCGCCAACGCCCGGCACCAGAAACGGCATATCGCCAACAATGGCGCGCACTTCGGCCAATTGCTTTGGCCATGTAGCACCAACCACCAGTAAACAGTTTTTATTGCCGTTCCAATCGTGTGCAATGGTTTCGGCTACGCGCTGATACAGCGGTTTGCCGTTGCAATCTAAATCTTGAATATCTTTCGCGCCGGGGTTTGAGGTGCGGCACAACAGCACCACGCCTTTATCGGCAAATTTTAAGAACGGGTCAATCGAGTCTTTGCCTAAATACGGATTTAGTGTCACGGCATCGGCGCCATAGCGCACAAAGGCTTCTTGCGCGTATTTCTCGGCAGTTGAGCCAATGTCGCCACGTTTGGCATCTAAAATCACCGGAATGGATGGGTGATTGGTGTGAATGTGTTGAATCAGGCGCTGCAAGGCATTTTCCGCACTAAGCGCCGCGAAGTGCGCAATTTGCGGTTTAAAGCAACACACCACATCAGCCGTTGCATCAATAATTGAGCGATTAAATTCAAACACCGCATCGGGATGATCTTGCAGATGCGCTGGAAATTTTTCCAGCTCCGGATCAAGGCCAACACACAGCAAACTGTGGTTAGCTTGTTGGGCAATTTCAATGCGGCTAATGAATGGCATTATTTCAGTGCCTTGTAGCGCAGGCGATGTGGTGCGGAGCCTTCAGCGCCCAAACGGCGTTTCTTGTCTTCTTCGTATTCTTTGTAGTTGCCGGGGAAGAATTCCACATGCGAATCGCCTTCAAAAGCCAGAATATGCGTGGCAATACGATCCAAGAACCAGCGGTCATGGGAAATAATCATCGCACAGCCAGGGAATTCCAAAATCGCGTCTTCAAGCGCGCGCAGGGTTTCAATATCAAGATCGTTGGACGGTTCATCGAGCAACAACACATTGCCGCCTTGCAGCAAGGTTTGCGCCATATGCAAACGGCCGCGCTCGCCGCCCGACAGCGTGCCAACCAGTTTCTGCTGATCAGAGCCTTTGAAATTGAAGCGGCC
>JAYTVJ010000047.1:0-6880 GCA_043744535.1 Arenimonas sp. | reverse complement strand
TATGTTCGACTCGCGCAGCAACACGTGATTGCTATTCCTGATGGTTTAAGCTGTCGCGATGTGATGATTCTTGGTACCGCGGGTTTTACTGCAGGCTTAGCACTGCTGCGCATGCTTGAAAATCGGCAGCAGCCGAACATGGGCGCTATTGCCATTAATGGCGCCACTGGCGGCGTTGGCATGCTTGCTACACTGCTATTTTCCAAAGCTGGCTTTGATGTGCATGCAATTTCTGGGAAGCCAGAACATGCAGCCTTGCTAAAGTCTCTCGGTGCAAGCGAGGTTTTATCGCGCACTGAAATTCTTAGCCACAAAGCCATGGACAGCGTGCGTTTTGGCGGCGCGGTGGATAGCGTTGGCGGCGAAATGTTAGCCAGCTTGCTGGCACAAACCACAGCGTATGGCAATGTTGCCAGTTGCGGTTTGGTATCAAGCACTGAGCTACACAGCACGGTGATGCCATTTATCATTCGCGGGGTATCCTTGTTAGGCATTGCCTCGGCAGGAACTGAGCGTGATATTCGGGTAAAGGTGTGGCATTTACTAGCCAAATACCTAGATTCCAAGACATTGAATGCCCTACCCGTACGAGAAGTTTCACTCGCTAATCTACCTGAAATTTTCGAACTCATGCTATCTGGGCAATCTTTTGGCCGCAGTATTGTGAAAATTGCTAGCGAAGCTTGCTAAAATAACATTTATAGCTTTAACTAAACACATCATTTAGGGAATTTACCATGGCACGTATTCTAGTAGTAGACGATTCTCCCTCGCAACAATTGGGCATGAAACGAATTGTAGAGAAATTAGGACACACTGCACTCACCGCAGATGATGGCGTTTTGGGTGTTGCAACCTGCAAAGCAGAATTGCCTGATTTAGTGTTAATGGATGTGGTTATGCCAAATCTAAACGGCTTTCAAGCAACCCGCGCACTTAGCCGCGATGAAAGCACTGCGCATATTCCGATTGTGTTGGTTACCACCAAAGATCAAGAAACCGATCGTGTATGGGGCATGCGTCAAGGCGCAAAAGCCTATTTAACCAAGCCTTTCAACGAAGCAGAACTGGTCGAAATTATTAGACAAGTATTGCCTTCAGCCAATTAATCTTCATTAAAAACAATTTGCATTTGCGCGTAAAAAGCTTTTTGCTCATCTGTTTTTGCTTGCGGTGCACTCACTTCCAGTTCTATCAATTGATCGCCTTTGCCGGTTTTGCTTGGCATACCACGCCCTTTCAAGCGTAGTCGTTTGCCTGTGTCTGAATTTGCAGGTATTTTCAATTCAACCACACCGCCTAAAGTTGGCACCGAAACCAGCGCGCCAAGTGCCGCTTGCCACGGCATAAGGGTTAAGGTGTATAGAATATTTTGACCATCAAGCTCAAATTCCGGGTGTTCTAGATAGTCAATTTCAATCATCAAATCCCCTTTGCGCTCGCCTTGCCCTGCTAAGCGAATACTTTGCCCTGGCCGTATTCCCGCTGGAATATTGACTTCTAATGTGCGCGAGGAAATCCGAATTTTTTGCTTACCACCCGCAAACGCACGCTCGAGTGGAATGCTTAATTTAACTTTGCTGTCTTTAATAGGTTGTTGAGTTTGTTCGCGCCGTGCATTACCAAATAAAGACTCAAAAAAATCGCTGAATCCGCCATCAGTATTTTCATTTCCAGCACCAAAATCATATTGGCTAGGGCCACGATTAAATCCGGGGGACGGTTTGTATTCTTGGCCAGAACGGTAACCATTCGCTTTCAGTTGATCATACTGTACGCGCTTTTCTTTATCTTTAAGTACTTCATAAGCCTCATTAATAGACTTAAAATGCGCCTCTGCACTCTTTTCTTTACTCACATCCGGATGATATTTACGCGCCAGCCTTCGGTAAGCTGTTTTGATTTCAGCATCACTGGCTGATTGCTCAACGCCTAATGTTTTATAGTAATCCTTAAATTCCACCGTGTTATCTCTCATTCATGCAAGCAGTTATGGAAAGGGCTAGAATTAATTCAGCATTACATTTTATCATCTTATGAAAAAGGAAATTCATGTCTATTCAAGTTGGCGAAAACATCCCTAATACTACTATCAATATTGTGCAAGATGGCGTGCAATCGATTAATACCCAGGATTTTTTTAATGGTCGAAAAGTCGTCCTGTTCGCGCTGCCAGGCGCATTCACACCAACGTGCTCAGCAAAACATTTACCTGGCTACATTGAACACATCAAGGCATTCACTGACAAAAACTACACTGTGGCCTGCTTATCAGTGAATGATGCGTTTGTGATGTCGGCCTGGGCCAAAAGCCAAGACACGCCGGCCAGCATTCATATGCTAGCTGACGGCAATGCCGAATTTACTAAAGCGCTTGGCCTTGAGCTAGATGCAACGCCATTTGGCATGGGTATTCGTGCCAAACGCTTTGCGCTTATTGCGGACAACGGCAAAGTAACACACTTGTTTTTAGAAGCCCCTGGCGAGTTTTCGGTATCTTCCGCTGAATCCGTACTTGCCGCTGTTTAACTAGAGGAACCCACCATGAAATCAACTATGAAATTCATCGCATTAGCAGCAAGTTTTTTAATTAGTAGTAGCGTATTTGCGCAATCCTGGCAACAAGACTGCAAACGTTGCGGCCGCATTACGAATATTGAAAAAGTCCATGATGGCAAATCCGGCATTGGCGGCGCAGTAATCGGTGGCATCGCAGGCGGATTACTTGGCAATCAGGTTGGTAGCGGTGACGGAAAAAAACTAGCCACTGTTGCCGGTGTTGCAGGCGGTGCCTATGCTGGCAAAGAAATTGCCGAACGTAACATGGAATATAAAATTCAAGTCAAAATGCAAGATGGCCACATACAGACAGTAAGACAGGAATTAATTCATAATTTACGCGTTGGCGATATCGTCCGTGTCAAAGACGGCAAAGCAAAAATCTACAAACCGTGATAATTTTTTTGTAGCCCCATAAAAAAAAGGCGGGATTTCCCGCCTTTTTTTATGGCTTATACAGCGACTTACTCTACTGATTGATCCGTTGCCGGCAATTCATCAGTGCTAGATATCTCGCTGTCAAAATCATCTTCAATGATATCCAAGCTTTCAATAGCCATCAGCTTTTCATCCGCCGCAACACGCATTAAGGTAACGCCTTGGGCATTTCGACCAACTTGCGAAACCCCAGAAGCACGGGTACGCACCATGGTGCCTTGATCAGAAATCAGCAAGATTTCATGTTGCTCCGTTAATTGAATGGCACCAACCAGCTTGCCGTTACGCTCACTGCTTTGGATCGCAATAACACCTTGCGTGCCGCGTCCTTTTTTCGGATAAGCAGAAACTTCCGTACGCTTACCAAAGCCGTTTTCACTGGCAGTCAGGATATCGCCGTCGCCCTCCACAACAATCATGCTAACCACTACTGCACTTTCATCGTTAATGCGCATGCCACGCACGCCAGTGGCAGTACGGCCCATTGAACGCACTTCAGATTCATCAAAACGCACGGCTTTGCCATGTGAGCCGAATAACATGATGTCTTTCTGACCATTGGTGAGCTGCACATCCACTAAGCCATCGCCTTCATCAAGATTAATAGCCCAAATACCATTGACACGTGGTCGCGAATATTCTGTTAATGGAGTTTTCTTGACGGTGCCGTTTTTGGTGGCAAAAAACACGAATTGGTTTTCAGTAAACTCGCGCACAGGCAACACTGCCTGCACTTTTTCACCGGGCTGCAGCGGAATCCAATTGATGATTGGACGACCACGAGAATTCGGACCGGAATCTGGCAGCTGATACACTTTTAGCCAAAACACTCGGCCAGCCGAAGTAAATGTCAGTAACGTATCATGCGTATTCACCACCCATAAACGCTCGATGAAGTCTTCTTCTTTCACAGATGCGGCTGCCCTGCCCTTGCCGCCACGTTTCTGTGCGCGATACGTTGAAGGCATTTGGCGCTTGGCATAGCCGGCATGGGAAAGTGTGACGACAACGTCTTCAGAGGCAATTAAATCCAAGTCTTCCAGATCTTCCTCACTGGCTCGTATTTCTGTACGTCGATCGTCACCGTAATTTTGTTTGATGAGTAAAAGCTCATCGCGAATAACGGTGAGCAAACGTTCTGGCACTTCCAAAATTTCAATTAAGTCTTGAATCTCGGCCAAAAGCTCTTGGTATTCTTGGGTCAGTTTTTCCTGCTCTAAACCGGTTAAACGGTTTAAACGCATTTCCAAAATTTCTTTGGCTTGCACTTCAGAAAGTTGATAACCCGCTTCATGAAAACCAAATTCTGCCGCTAATTCTTCTGGACGCGATGCATTGGCGCCCGCTGCTTGCAACAGCGTTTTAACCAAGCCAGGCTGCCATAATTTCGCCATTAAGCGATCTTTAGCCACTTGCGGATTCTGCGAGGTTTTGATTAGCTCAATCATTTCATCGATGTTGGCCAACGCAACCGTTAAGCCTTCCAAGATGTGCGCCCGTGCACGCGCTTTGCGCAATTCAAACAAGGTGCGGCGGGTAACCACTTCACGGCGATGGCGCACGAAAGCCTGCAAGATTTGCTTCAAATTCAGCAGTTGTGGGCGACCATCTACCAAGGCCACCATATTGATACCAAAACTTTGCTGCAAAGGCGTATCGGAATACAAATGATTTAAGACGATTTCGGCTGAATGGTCACGTTTAATTTCAATGTAAATGCGCATGCCGTCTTTATCAGACTCGTCACGCAGTTCGGAAATTCCCTCAAGCTTCTTTTCTTTGACTAAATCGGCAATTTTTTCGATTAAGCGTGCTTTATTCACTTGAAATGGCAATTCGTGCACAATAATCGCTTCGCGGTTGTTGTCTTGCACTTCGATTTCTGTTTTGGCACGCATGATGACGCGGCCGCGACCCGTGTGATAGGCCGCATGAATGCCAGCAGAGCCATTGATAATAGCGGCGGTCGGAAAATCTGGGCCTGGAATATGGGCAATCAAATCGCCAATACCAATCTCTGGATCATCAATTAGGGCGATGGTGCCGTTGATGATTTCACTTAAATTATGCGGCGGAATTTTGGTGGCCATACCCACCGCAATACCTTCCGATCCGTTGATGAGCAGATTCGGAATGCGCGTTGGCATAACCGTTGGTTCATACTCTTTTTCATCGTAGTTCGGCTGAAAATCAACGGTTTCTTTATCAAGATCAGCAAGCAACTCATGGGTAATTCGCGACATGCGCGCTTCGGTGTAGCGCATGGCCGCCGCCGAATCGCCATCAACCGAACCGAAGTTACCTTGCCCGTCCACTAACAGATAGCGTAATGAGAATGGCTGTGCCATACGAACTAAGGTGTCGTACACCGATTGATCGCCATGTGGATGGTATTTACCAATGACATCACCAACGATACGCGCCGATTTGTAATACGGCTTATTGGAATGTGCACCCAATTCATGCATAGCAAAAAGAACCCGGCGATGCACCGGCTTTAAGCCGTCTCGCACATCGGGTAAAGCGCGCCCAACAATTACGCTCATCGCGTAATCAAGATAACTGCGGCGCATTTCATCTTCTAAATTAACCGGTATCACTTCTTTCGCTAAATCTGACATTCAAGCACTCGAATTTGAGGGATTTTGATGCCTAGTTGTGTTAAAAATAGGCTTGTAAAATACAGCTCAAATTGTAGCAGATTTAGGGCATTTCTGCCGGTTTTTCACGTTTAAAAAACAATGTCTTACACGCTTGACAAGACCTACAAAAATACCGCCATTTTATCTGCGTCTGGCTGTTCAATCAGGCCTTTTTCAGTCACCAAATAATCAATGCAGTTAGCCGGCGTAATATCGAATACTGGGTTGTACACCTTGGCCGCTTTAGCGCCCACTTCAACGCCTTGAATGTGCGTCAGTTCCGTTGCGCTGCGCTCTTCAATGTCAATGTCAATGCCTTGCGCAGTGTGCATATCAACCGTGCTAGATGGCGCTACCACCATCACTTTCACGCCATGCGCTTTAGCTGCTAGCGCGTGTGCATAGGTGCCGATTTTATTGGCCACATCGCCATTGGCGCAAATCCGATCGGCGCCCACAATAACAAAGTCAATTTTTCCCTGTTGCATCAAATAGGCGGAGGCATCATCAACGATTAAAGTAGCCTCAATGCCATCTTGCAAGAGCTCCCAAATGGTTAAGCGCGAGCCTTGCAGCCAAGGCCGGGTTTCACTGGCATAAATTTGTGAAATCTTGCCCAATGCAACCCCTGCGCGAATAACACCCAGCGCCGTGCCAAAACCAGCCGTTGCCAACGAGCCAGTATTGCAATGGGTTAGCACACGTGCGCCTTGGCTAAGGCAATCAGCGCCCAGTAGACCCATGGCATGATTAGCCGCCAAATCTTCAGCCTGAATTGCCAAGGCTTCTTGCGCCAACTGCAATAGCCAATCCGAGCCAAAATCTTGCAAGCGAGTTTTCATGCGTTCAATCGCCCAGCGTAAATTGACCGCAGTTGGCCGAGCTTGCATTAAGGTATCTAGGCTGGCTCTTAAGGCGATGCATGCCTGCGCTCCATTTTCGGCGCGAATACTTTGCGCGGCGAGAACCACACCGAATGCACCGGCTATACCAATGGCTGGGGCACCGCGTACCGCTAAGGTTTGAATGGCAGTTGCTACGTCGGCACTGGTTCGGCAGGTCAGAAGGTGTTGCTGCTGAGGCAAAAGCCGTTGATCTAAAACCAACAACTCAGTGCCTGTCCAGACTAAGGGGCGAACGCGGTCATATTGCTCAAAATTCATGCTATTGTTCCTTGTGATGACCTATTTTAGCAATAAAACTCTGGATCGATATGGCAAAAACTACTCCCTCAGTGCTGC
>JAYTVJ010000046.1:0-6882 GCA_043744535.1 Arenimonas sp. | reverse complement strand
CTGTGGCCGCCCTGATGATTCATGCGTAATTCCATGGGCGGCCACAGGGGGCCGCCCCTACAATGGGATTTGCGTAGGGGCGGGTCCCAGACCCGCCCATCAAACAGGCCCGCCAATCAAAATGTATAATCAACCCATGCCCAACGCCCATGTGCTCATTGTTGATGACGAACGCGATATTCGCGAACTGCTCAGCCTAACGCTAAGCCGAATGGGCTTGAGCACCGCCAGCGCCGGCACGCTGCTAGAAGCCAAAACTTTATTTGAACAACAGCGTTTCGATGTGTGCCTAACCGACATGCGCCTGCCCGACGGCAACGGCTTGGAATTGATTCAACATGTGGTGCAGCATTTTCCGCACTGCCCCATTGCCATGATCACCGCGTATGGCGATGTGCAATCGGCGGTGAATGCTTTAAAAGCCGGCGCATATGATTTTGTGAGCAAGCCGGTGGATTTAAGCGAACTGCGCGACATTGTGCAACGCGGCTTATTACTCAGCAGCAATGCACCACAAAAGATGAACGCGAACACGCAATCGGCAGAACCCAGCACGCAGCCTTTGCCCGAAGCCTTAGCACATTTAGAACGCGCACAAATTCTACAAGCGCTGGAACTTTGCCGCTTTAATAAAACCAAGGCCGCGGCGCATTTAGGCATCACATTTCGCGCACTGCGCTACAAGATGGATAAACTCGGCATGCAATAAAGTGACGTAGCGCGTCACATTTAGCCACAAATTTGCGCTTTTTTGGCATTTAAGTCCTTATTATCCCTATATTTTTTGTGACTAAACGCACAAATCAGAAAATGCTTGCACACAAGCCAATTTTCGGGCATCTTTATAGGGCACTCAACGGCGGTTGCAATCCAACGCTGCCGCTGTGCCGTCCACTTAAATTATCTCAGGGAGATTTCTATGAAATCGTTACAAAAAGGCTTCACCTTAATTGAATTGATGATCGTTATTGCGATCCTCGGTATTTTGATGGCTATCGCCATTCCTGCTTACCAAGACTACACCACACGTGCGAAAGTTTCTGAAGGTATGAACTTGGCAGGCGCTTCGAAATTAGCCGTTGCTGAAACCAAATCTTCAACCGGCAAATTTCCAGCTACACAGGGTTCTGCAGGCTTACCAGCTTCAACAAGCATCAAAGGTAATGATGTAGGTAGCGTTGCACTCTCAGGCTCTGGTGTGATCACCATTTCGTATTCATCGACTGATGGCGCAATCAATGGCAAAACTTTGATTTTGACCCCCGCTTTTGCTACTGGTTCTGTAACCTGGACCTGCAAAACCGGTACCGTTCAAGCTAAACACCGTCCAGCTAACTGCCGTTAATACGCGGTTCGATGGAATAATTAAAGCCCCCAATCTTTTGGGGGTTTTTTTTGAATGAAATAATGAATACTCTAGCTATTAAAAAAAATGAATTGTTGTTGGCATTGCTGTTTTTTTTGCTGTTGGCAAGCTACTTAATAATTGTTTGGCCAGCCCTATCTGGGCCTTTTGTTTTTGATGACTTCCCAAATTTACAAAATCTGCAAAACCTTGAACTCGGGTTAAGCTGGCAAACACTGGGCCACTATATCGCATCCTTTACCGACAGCCCAGGCCGGCCGATATCCGCATTAAGTTTCCTTATTAATGATTATGCATGGCCAAGTAATCCCTTTAGCTTCAAATACACCAATGTGCTGATACACCTTTTAAATGGCGTATTACTATTTGGCCTATTGCGCCAGCTCGCTAAAGCTTGTTCTGAACTACCGCAAAATATTTTTTGGCCATTACTCGCAACAGCAGCATGGCTTGCTCATCCTTTGCAACTCTCCGCGCAGATGTTGGTTGTACAGCGTATGACGCTATTATCGGCGATGTTTTGTTTCTCTGGATTGTGGGCCTACTGCGCTTTATTGCAGCG
Organism: Arenimonas sp.; assembly: GCA_043744535.1. Taxonomy (GTDB): domain Bacteria; phylum Pseudomonadota; class Gammaproteobacteria; order Xanthomonadales; family Xanthomonadaceae; genus Arenimonas. The sequence continues at coordinate 4,954 of JAYTVJ010000046.1, read as the reverse complement.
CTCAAGCAATTGGCGTGGTGCATTCGCCGCGTTGGCCGCCTTGGGCACAGCCACTATTCTTGCTTTTCTATGCAAAGAATCTGGTTCATTACTGCCACTTTATGCATGGGTTATGAATGCTACTTTGCTTTATAAAATGCTCGAAACCAAACCAAAATCCGTTAAAAATCTTGTTTTCTTTTCATGCGCAATACCCGTTTTACTCTTGATTGTCAGTATTTTTTATACGGCATTTCAACCAAATGCATTCGCAAGTCGAGAGTTCAATATGCTCGAGCGTGCTTTAACACAAATACATGTACTTATAGACTACCTTAAGCAAATTTTTATACCGCGTTTATCAAATAGCGGAATATATTTCGACGATTACCCCATCACAAAATCGCTTTATAATCCAATAAGTACTCTATTGTATTGTGTTGCAATTTTATCTAGCATTATTTATGCAATCATTGTTAGGAAACACTTCGTAATTCTTAGTTTTGCTATTCTTTGGTTTTTTGCTGGGCATATTTTAGAGTCCAGCATCATCCCTTTAGAACTGTATTTCGAACATCGTAATTATTTACCATTGCTTGGCCCAGTGGTAATGATTTCGACAGGACCATTTCTTATTAGTAAAAGAAAACCACTTGCCTTTGGCTTGTTTTTCATTTGGCTTTTATTGCTCTCATTAGTAACTGGCTTACAAGCACCCATTTGGGGTGATCAGAACTTAATGACAACCATTTGGACAATGGATAAGCCAAACTCACTTAGAGCTACACAAGAACGTGCAAAATACCAATATGATTCTGATCAGTCGCAACAAGCAGCCGATACATTGCTAAAGAACTATGATCGTGGCCTGCAATATGCAGATTTACCGATTAGTACTTTGCTAATCAAATGCTGGAAACCAGACACGTATATTAATCGCGCGTTGTATCGTGAAAGTCTGCATGCTGCGGCAATAAGCCCCTATTCCAACAGTGTGCTCAGTAGCTTGCTTCTTTTGCGACAGGCCACTCAGGATAATATCTGCCCACAAACTATTACAACTAAACAATGGTTGCAATTGACAGACATACTTTTGGCAAATCCTAAATTTAGGTTGAACTCTGAAAGTAATATCCGTGTGGAACGCGCAAAATTATTTATATTTCAGCGTGATTTAGACAATGCTATGATCGAACTCGAAAGCGCTTATAAGGCAACGCCAACTGTTGAACTTAGCCAGAAGGCTGCAGAAGTACTTATAAGCGCAGGATTAAATGATGAAGCAGCACAATGGTTAGAAAATGGACTGAAACTCAAACAGCCATTTTTTGACGCTTTAATGTATGACCCAAAGGACTACTCTCGCAATTTACTGAAGGCAATTGATAAAGCTAAGCAGAAACAACCAGACACGGTTATCCATAAAACAAAGTAGTCTGTTTTCTGCCCTTAGGGTATGATGAAATCTGCTAAATTCAATAAATGAAAGTATCGCTGATGACTTCATCCAAACGCGCCCTCATCACAGGCATCACCGGACAAGACGGATCGTATTTGGCCGAGCTTTTGTTGGCCAAAGGCTACGAAGTGCACGGCATTAAGCGCCGATCTTCTTCGTTCAATACCGACCGCATTGACCACTTATACCAAGACCCGCACCAGCAAGGCCGGAAGTTTGTGTTGCACTACGGCGACTTAACCGATGCCACCAACCTAATCCGTATCCTTCAGCAAGTGCAACCGGACGAAGTCTACAATCTTGGCGCACAAAGCCATGTGCAAGTATCGTTTGAAACACCGGAATACACCGCCAACTCCGATGCGCTTGGCACGTTGCGTTTGCTTGAAGCGATTCGTATTTTAGGTTTGGAAAAGAAAACGCGCTTTTATCAGGCATCCACCTCTGAACTGTATGGCAAAGTGCGTGAAACGCCGCAAACGGAATGTACGCCGTTCTATCCGCGTTCGCCGTATGCCGCTGCCAAGTTGTATGCCTATTGGATGACGGTGAACTACCGCGAAGCATATGGCATTTTTGCCTGCAACGGTATTTTGTTCAATCATGAATCGCCAGAGCGCGGCGAAACATTTGTTACCCGAAAAATTACCCGCGCGTTGGCACGTATTCATTTAGGCCTGCAAGATTGCTTGTACCTTGGCAATATAGACGCCCTGCGCGATTGGGGCCATGCCCGCGATTACGTGGAAGCCATGTGGCTAATGCTGCAACACGATACGCCTGAAGATTTCGTGATTGCCAGCGGTCAGCAAAAATCGGTGCGCGATTTTGTCAATCAAGCGGCAAGCGTTTTGTCCATCGTGCTTGAATGGCATGGCGCTGGTGAACAGGAATTTGCCTTGGTTGCTAAAGCGCCGAATGATTCCGCCATAAAAGTTGGCCAGCGCATTGTTGCCATCGACCCACGCTACTATCGACCAACCGAAGTGGAAAGCTTATTGGGCGATCCGAGCAAAGCTGAAAAAATCCTTGGCTGGGTTGCAAAAACCAGCTTCGAGCAACTAGTCGATGAAATGATGCTTGCCGATCTCGATAATGCTCGCAAAGAAGCGCTGATTAGCAATGCCGGTTTTAGAACCGCCACGCACAGCGAATAATGGATATAACGCGCAAAATTTATGTGGCAGGCCATCAAGGCATGGTTGGCTCTGCCATTGTGCGCCTATTGCAGGCAAAGGGTGCCACGCAGTTAGTGCTTCGGACGCATCAGCAATTAGACCTTACCCAACAACGCGATGTGGAAGCGTTCTTTGCCAATGAAAAACCCGATTATGTGTTTCTGGCAGCCGCCAAAGTGGGTGGTATTTATGCCAATAACACCTACCCAGCTGAATTCATTTATAAAAACCTCGCTATTCAACAAAATGTAATTCACAGCGCCTACCAATCGGGTTGTCAGAAGCTACTCTTCCTAGGTTCATCGTGCATATACCCAAGGGATTGTCCGCAACCCATCAAAGAAGAATATCTACTCACTGGCCCGCTTGAACAAACCAATGAAGCCTATGCCATTGCGAAAATCGCGGGTATTAAGATGTGTCAGGCGTATAGTAAGCAATATGGCTTTAACGCCATTTGCGCCATGCCAACCAATCTCTATGGCCCAAATGATAATTATGATTTGCAAACCTCGCATGTGCTTCCGGCATTGATCCGTAAAATCTATGATGCCAAACAAATAGGTACGAACACGGTTGAAATCTGGGGCACTGGCACTCCACGGCGCGAGTTTCTGCATGTGGATGATTTGGCGGAAGCCGCACTATTTCTTATGCAACAGTATGACAGTAGCGAAATAATCAATATTGGTTGTGGCGAGGATATCAGTATTAAGGAACTGGCTGAATTGATCAGCAACTGCGCAGGCTACGTTGGAACGCTTGCATACGATACCAGCAAGCCGGACGGCACGCCCTATAAAAAATTAGATGTCAGCAAAATTAATGCACTTGGCTGGCACAACCAAATTGCGCTAAATAATGGCATATCGGAAACACTAGCATGGTATGAGAATAATGCGCGCTTATCTCAAAAATAAGTCGGCAGCTACCGCACAACAATTCGATACGATGGTTGGCCACCGTGGGCGCTTGGTACTCAAAACCGGTACGTGGTCTTTACTCGCCAAAATATGCGCCGCCATCAATTTATTTGCCTGTGTGCCATTTGTTCTCAATAGCCTAGGCGAAAGCCATTTTGGCGCATGGGCCACTATTGTCTCAATCGTTACCTTAAGCAATTTCCTAGACTTTGGCTTAGGCAATGGTGCAATGAACTTGATTGCCGGAGCCAAAGGGCGGGCAGCCGAAGCGGAAATTGCTCAGATAATCCGTGCGTCATACCGTTCGGTAATCAAAATTGCGCTGTTATTAAGTGTTAGCTTGTTCGTGGTTCCATTCATACCATGGTTCAAAATTCTTGGTTTGAGCATAAGCGATGCAGGCTTAAGTAGCTCGTCTATTGCTATTGTGCTGCTAGCCGTTTTAATCACCATACCACTGAGCATAGCCAACAAAATTCAGCTGGGACTAGGCCACGGAAACAAAACATTCCGTTGGCAAGCTCTTGGGCAACTGCTAACGGCCATCGTGGTGATTCTGCTAGCAAAGCAAGGGGCTACGCTGCCTGTGCTTGTTGCTGCATCAACACTCACGCCAATGCTTGCATTATTACTAAATACGATTGAATTGCTTAAATCTAATGGCATGAGCAAAGAAATTGTTGCTATAAACCCTGCTATTGCCAAAAGCATTCAAAAAGAAGGATTGTTATTTTTTGTTCTACAATTGTCAGCGGCGTTGGCATTCAATTTCGACCTGGTACTTATTTCATCCTTAATCGGAGCAAAGCAGGCCGGTGAATATTCAGTAGTACAAAAAGTTTTTTCAATCATCCCAATGTCACTAGGACTAATTTGGGTATCGCTCTGGCCAACCTATCGAGAAGCACTTGCAAAGGCTGACTACCCGTGGGTATTCAAGATATTCAAGAAGTCGGCAATAGTAGCCGTTGCCTATTCAGCCAGTCTAGGAATTTTTCTTGCCATATCCATCGGCTTCATTACTAACTTATGGCTTGGGCGTTCTTTAGAAATTCCTGCATCCTTAATTTGGGGCTTTGTTATTTGGCAAATCATCGATTCGCTTGGAACCAGCATTGCAACACTTCTTAATGCTGCAAGCATCATGAAGTATCAACTGATTGTAGGCTTTAGCTTTGCTGTTATCTGCTTTAGTTTAAAAATAGCAACACTCATTTATTTTGGAGCCAGTTTACTGCCTTGGGCAACAGTGCTTTGTTATTTATGTATTAGTTTAATCCCAACATATCTACTTTTCCCTAAACTTATAAGTAATATACATTCAACAAAATACTAGCTCTGCATATAGGATTAATCATGTTACAAATCCCAATCTACAAACCTGATCTTAGCGGTAACGAGAAAAAATATGTAAA
>JAYTVJ010000045.1:0-6909 GCA_043744535.1 Arenimonas sp. | reverse complement strand
CGCCTCGGCAATTTTTATAGCCGCGGCTTTACCAATGCCTGAAGAACCGCCGGTAATCACCACCACTTTGTTTTCTACTTTGCCACGCAAGGAACGATCAACAAACAAATCGGGGTCCAAATGGCGTTCCCAATAATCCCAAAGCCGCCAAGCGTAGCTATCTAAAGCCGGCACAGCAATTTTGCTACCTTTCAATGCGCGCTCAGTTTCTCGGCAATCAAAACGGGTGGGATAAGTAATGAAGGACAGCGTTGATTGCGGAATTTTCAAATCACGCAAAATCATATTGGTTAAACGCTTCACTGGCGGCAAGCTTGAAACCGCCATACGCATTGGCGCTGGAATAAAGCCAAACATCCGAGCATCCAAACGCATGGTCATTTCAGGTGCATGCGCGGCGCGTGCAAAGGTATTCATTAGTTCACCAAAGCGCATCGGCTCTGGGTCAACTAAGTGAAAGCAATGCGCATCTAAGCCATTTTTGTGTGCAATATGATCCATCGCATTAGCGACGAAATCCACCGGCACCACATTAATTCGACCGCCTTCAATACCTAAGGTTGGCATCCATTGCGGCAGTGTTTCGCGGATTTTCTTGATTAAGGTGAATAAATAATAGGGGCCATCGATTTTGTCGATTTCACCGGTTTGAGAATGCCCCACAACCATCGAAGGTCGGTAAATTCGAAATGGCACAGCGGTTTGTTTACGCACCAAGCCTTCTGAATCATGTTTTGTGCGGAAGTACGGGTCTTTTAAGCCTTCGGCTTCATCAAACATGTCTTCGCGGAATACACCAGGATACAAGCCCGCTGCCGCGATTGAACTGGTGTGGTGGAAACAGCCGGCTTTAATGGCTGCCGCTAAATCCAAGGCGTTTTTGGTGCCGCCAATATTGGCCACTTTTTGGCTTTCGGCATCGGCGGTTAAATCGTAGATGGCCGCAAGATGAAAGAAATGCTGTACTTTGCCTTTCAGCGCGCTAATCTGCGCGGCCGTTAAACCAAGCTTTGTTTTACTAAGATCGCCATTAACCGGCACAATGCGCTTCATATCCCAGCCCATTTGCTCGCCAATTTGGGTTAATTTTTTAGCGGAGCCTTTACGCACCAGCACATGGATTGTGCCTTTGCGTTTGAGTAGGTTACTGACTAAATAACGGCCGATAAAGCCCGTGGCACCGGTGACAAAATAACTCATAAAATTAGCCCGCCCTATTAATTATGTGTGATGTTTAGGTTCTTGATTTTTACCACAAATCGTATTTTAATGCATAATACGTTAATGTGACTTTACAGCAAAGGGCGGGTTTATGGCTACTATCCAAGAACAATTTGAAAAAGCCGCTGTTGATGTAAAAAGCTTGCCTGAAAGGCCCGACAACGACACCATGCTGCGTTTGTATGCGCTGTATAAGCAAGGCGCCGAAGGTGATGTGAATGGCCCAGCGCCTGGCTTCTTTGATTTTGTGGCATCGGCCAAATACCAAGCGTGGTCAAAAATGGAAGGCACTAGCCAAGAAAGCGCCATGAAAAAATACATCAGTCTTGTTGCATCGCTGATTGCATAAGGTGTCTAGCAAAACACGCCAACGTATTTTGGATGTTGCCTTGCGCATGTTTAATGAGCAAGGCGAATCCACCATTTCCACCAATCACATTGCTGATGAACTGGAAATTAGCCCTGGCAATCTGTACTACCACTACCGCAACAAAGACGACATCATTGAGCAATTATTCCAGCGTTTTGAAGAACGCATGGACGAAGCCTTAATTGTTCCCGACGGCCGAGCCATTACCCTTGAAGATGTTTGGCTGCAACTGCATTTGGTGTTTGAATGCATTTGGAATTATCGTTTTTTATACCGCGATATTATTAATATTCTTAGCAGAAACAGAAGTTTACGCCTGCGTTTTGCGCGCATACTGAAGCGCGGTTCGGCCAATGCGCACAACATTATGAAAGGCCTGAACGAGACTGGCGTCATGCGGGCTAGCGCTGCTGAAATTGAAGGATTATCAACAAATATCCTTGTTTTAGCCACTTTTTGGCTAAATTATGCCAATATTCGTGGCGAAAAAGACGAGCAGCAAGCCATACAAAAAGGCATTGTGCAGGTAATGATGCTGGTATCCCCGTTTCTACGCGATACTGAGCGCTTGCATCTGCATACGTTGTCGGCCGCTTACACAAATTAAGTCTTTGTTTAACAAGCACTTGCTTTTACAGGATTTTTACAGTATACTTTCGTCTTCTTGTTACTTGTTTGTTTTTGGAAAATACCATGAAAGTCCTGAATTCCCTGAAATCGGCCAAGACCCGCCATCGTGACTGCAAAGTCGTTCGTCGTCGCGGTAAAGTCTTTGTGATTTGCAAATCGAATCCCCGTTTCAAAGCTCGCCAGCGTTAATCGCTTGCAAGTAAGCTTACGAAAAACCGGCAATGCCGGTTTTTTTTATGTCTATATTATCCAAATACGCGAACGCGTTGTTACACTGATAACTTGATTTATAGGTATTACTAAATGAATAATCACCCTCGTTTTCCTGCTGAATGGGAGCCGCAAGATGCCGTGCTGATGGCTTGGCCGCATGCCGGCACCGATTGGGCTGAGCGACTTGATTCTGTGCAACGCTGCTTTGCGCAGATTGGCACGGCCTTATGTGCACAACAAACCCTACTGCTGTGCGTGCCGAATGCGCGTATTGAAGAACTTGCAGGCCATTTTTTACGCGAAGCCGGATGCAAACTCAGCAACCTGCGTTTTGTGCATGTGCCGTATAACGATACGTGGTTGCGCGACAGCGGCCCGATTACACTGAACCGCGCTGATGGCGGCAAATTGCTGCTCGATTTTCATTTCACCGCGTGGGGCGGCAAATTCGAGGCGGGTTTAGATGATCAACTTATTGCACAGTTGCTGCAATTAAACACCTTCACCAACACCGAACATAAACGCATTGATTTTGCCTTGGAAGGTGGCGGCATTGAAACCGACGGACAAGGCACATTGCTTTCAACATGGCATTGTTTGCACGAACGCCATCCAGAAAAATCGCGCGAACAAATCAGTGCTGTGTTAAGCAATGCATTGCATCAAGAACGCGTATTGTGGCTTGATTACGGCTATTTGGAAGGCGACGATACCGATGCACACATCGACACACTCGCCCGCTTCGCCTCAGCGCACAGCATTGTCTATCAAGGTTGCCAAGACACTAACGACAGCCATTATGCCGAGCTACAACGCATGGCCAATCAATTAAGCCAATTCAAGCAAGGCAATGGCGAATCATACCAACTGTTCGAACTGCCTTGGCCGCAGCCTATTATTGATAACGGCCGTCGGCTAGCCGCTTCGTATGCCAACTTTCTGATCATAAATGGTGCGGTATTAATGCCGGTGTACAACGATGCGGCAGATGCAACAGCCATGGCTGTTATGCAACAAGCCTTTCCTGAACATACCATCGTTGCGGTGAATTGCCGCGATTTAATCTGGCAAAATGGCAGCCTGCATTGCTGTACCATGCAATTACCAAAGGGACTTTTGAAATGACCGCACACACCATCAAAGTTGCCTTGATTCAAGAATCGAATCATGGCGATGCTGAGCAAAACTTAGCCATTATTGAGCAGCGTGTTGCTGAGGCGGCAGGGCAAGGTGCGCAGTTGGTTTTGTTACAAGAATTACACAATGGTGCGTATTTCTGTCAGCACGAATCAGCCGATGAATTCGATAAGGCCGAACCCATTCCTGGGCCAAGTTGCTTGCGTTTAGGCGCACTGGCAAAACGTCATCAGGTGGTGTTGATTGGCTCTTTATTCGAGCGCCGCGCTGCTGGTTTGTATCACAACACGGCTGTGGTGTTTGAAACTAACGGCGAGCTGCTGGGCAAATACCGCAAAATGCATATTCCCGACGACCCCGGGTTTTACGAAAAATTCTACTTCACGCCCGGCGATTTAGGCTTCGAGCCGATTCAAACCAGTGTAGGCAAAATCGGCGTGTTAGTGTGCTGGGATCAGTGGTATCCAGAAGCCGCGCGATTAATGGCTTTGGCTGGCGCTGAACTACTTGTTTACCCAACCGCCATTGGTTGGGATCCAAACGATAGTGATGATGAAAAACAGCGGCAACGCGATGCATGGCTAATCAGCCATCGCGGCCATGCGGTGGCTAACGGCATTCCCGTGCTCAGTTGCAATCGTATCGGTTTTGAAGCATCTCCATTGGGCGCTAGCGGCATACAGTTCTGGGGCAGCTCGCATGTGCTTGGGCCACAAGGTGAAACCCTTGCCAGCGCTTCCGATCAGCATGCTGATCTATTAACCGTCGACATTGATTTAGCACGCAGTGAACAAGTGCGCCGTATGTGGCCATTTTTGCGCGACCGACGCATTGATGCCTACGCCGATTTATTGAAACGATACCGCGACTAATTCTAATGACTTCTATTGATTTTGCCGGGCAACCGGTTATTGAACTTTCTGTAAATGGCATTGATTACACCTTGCTTGGCACCGCGCATGTGTCCATCAAAAGCTTAGACGCGGTGAAAGCCGCTATCGATTCTGAAAAATTTGACACCATTGCGGTTGAATTAGATAGCAACCGACACAAGCAATTAACGCAACAAACAAATTTACAAAGTCTGGATATTTTTCAGATTATCAAAGAAGATAAAATCGGCTTAGTGGCTGCAAATCTTTCTTTAGCTGCGTATCAACGCCGCTTGGCAGACCAGCTAGGCATTGAGCCCGGCGCCGAACTTAAAGCCGCTTCAGTTGAAGCGCAGGCGCGAAATCTGCGTTGCGAATTGATTGACCGCGATGCCGGTATCACCTTAAAACGTACCTGGGCGAATTTAGGTTTCTTCAAACGCGCACAACTGGCGGCCGGGCTTGGCAGCAGTTTATTAAGTTCTGATGAAATTGGCGAGCAGGAAATCGAGCAATTAAAAGAAGGCGACATGCTTGAATCAAGCTTTGGCGAATTTGCAAAGCAAACACCGGAACTGTTTCAAAGCATCATCCACGAGCGCGATCTGTACATGGCTGCCAAGCTTATCCAACTGCACGCAAACCCTGAGATTAAGCAGGTTTTGGCGGTGGTTGGCGCGGGGCATTTAGCTGGCCTTGCAAAAGCCATGCAAAGCATTGAACGTCAAGATTGCGCTGCAAAGATTACCGAACTGGAACAAATACCAACGAAATCCAGCTTTCCTTGGTTTACTGTTTTCTTATTTGCATTTTTAATTTTAGGCTTTGCCTGGGGCTACCATCAAGGCGGTTTCGCACTGGCTGGCAGCTTGCTGCTGCAGTGGATAATCATTACAGGCATTGGCGGCTTAATTGGCTGTATCGCCGCCAAAGGCCATTGGCTAAGCTGTATTGCTGCTTTCATCGCCTCGCCGCTCACCCCTCTGCATCCGGCCTTAAGCTCGGGCATGGTATCGGCCTATGTTGAAGCTAAAATGAATAAACCCACTTACCAAGATCTGCTCGATTTGCGCAGCGACACCACAGAAATATCGGGTTGGTGGAAAAACCGCTTTGCGCGAATTTTGGTTAATTTTATTTTAACCAACACCGGCACCGCGCTAGCCGTTTGGATTGCTGGTTTTATTATTGTTGGCAAATTGAGTTAATTGTAGGGCGAACCTTGTGTTCGCCCATTTCAAAAAAATTGTAGGGGCGGGTCCTAGACCCGCCCATTTTATTTCGTGCCACATTGGGCTAATTGACGTTGGTTTTAAATTGGCTCAATTTGGTTTCAATGGCGCGGCTTTTTCAATAGAGCGTGTTTGTTTTCGGTTGGGCGGGTCTAGGACCCGCCCCTACATGTACATCAATCAGCCAACACCTGTACTTTTCCACGACCAATCTTGATGCGATCTGACATAAATTGCCGAACATCATCAAGCATTGCGTAAATGGTCGGCAAGAACAACAGGCTGACAATCGTGGAAAAAGCCAAACCGCCAACCACCGCTCTTGCCATTGGGGCATACGAAGGGCCATCGCCGCCTATACCGGAGCCGCCAAAACACAACGGCAACATACCAAGAATGGTGGTGCCCATGGTCATTAAGATTGGCCGCAAGCGCTCTTTGCTGCCTTGCACCAGCGCATCGGTGCGCGACAAGCCGCGCCGGCGCTGAAGATTAATATGATCCAGCATCACAATGCCGTTGTTAACCACAACGCCCATTAAAACCAACATGCCAATAAACGCCATGATGGTGAATGTAGTTCGGGTTAACGCGAACAACCAAAACACGCCAAGCCATGAAAAAATAATGCTACTGAAAATAGCGGCTGGAAACAACATCGATTCAAACAAGGCGGCCATCACGATGAAGATCATCACCAGCGCTATGCCGAGATTGAACACCATTTGCTGCATGGCTTCATCGTCATCGCTGAAGCCTCTGCCCTCGCCCCAAGAATAACCAGGATGGGTTTCATTCAATTTTGCTGCGCTCATCACTTCGTTTATCGCTTTGCGTGCCGCATCTTTATCAAATTTGCCAACGCGATTGATATTGGCATCAATGGCAATGGATGTTTGTCGATTCGAGCGTGAAATTTGTGATGCGCCAGGTTTAATCTGAACATCAACTAAAGATAATAACGGCACTTGCACGCCATCTTGGCGGGTTAAATTCAAACTCGACAAACGGTTAATGCTGAATTGCTCAGAGCCCGCAAAACGCACCCAAACAGGTACTTCGGTGCTACCATTTCGAAACTCACGAAGTGGGCTGCCGCGTAATGCAATCGACAAATATTGTGCAACTTCTTGGGCACTAAAGCCATAATACGCGGCACGAACGCGATCAACACTTACTCTGACCTCGTTGTTTTCATCACCGGCATTGACCCGCACATCGCTGAGCTCTGGGC
>JAYTVJ010000044.1:0-2139 GCA_043744535.1 Arenimonas sp. | reverse complement strand
GCTTGCAGGTGCCCAGTATCCACACTTTTAGGCGCTGGAATGCGGGTAACAATAGCTTCCAGCACATCTTTTACATTCAAGCCGCTTTTTGCAGAAATAGCCACCGCATGTTCAGCATCGATGCCAATAACCGCTTCAATTTCGGCTTTTACACGCTCAATATCGGCGGTTGGCAGATCTATTTTATTGATCACCGGCACCACTTCTAGACCTTGTTCAACCGCGGTATAGCAGTTAGCAACCGATTGCGCTTCTACCCCTTGCGCCGCATCAACCACCAATAAGGCACCTTCGCAGGCAGCCAATGAGCGCGACACTTCATAGCTGAAATCGACATGGCCTGGGGTATCAATAAAGTTCAGCTGATAGGTGTTGCCATCATCGGCCTTGTAAGGCAAAGACACCGATTGCGCTTTAATGGTAATGCCACGTTCGCGCTCAATCGGGTTTGAATCGAGCACCTGTGCTTCCATTTCCCGCGCCTCAAGGCCACCACAAAGCTGGATAATGCGGTCTGCCAAGGTGGATTTACCATGATCAACATGGGCGATGATGGAGAAATTACGAATAAATTGCATGCATATGCTTTTGAGTAAACTTAGCTGATTATTATCGCATAAACAGCCGATTTTTAGGTGATTTCCGCCTCAAAATCAATTTCTTACAGCCCGTTCAAACAGCAAATACCAACGCTGTGACCGTTCCAATTACGTAATGCCACGATAACCGGATTATTGCTCGGTATTGAGCAGGAATTTTTCAAGCGTGAGCACAGGCACTTTGCCAAGCGCCACATAGCGCGTGCTGCCATTGCTAAGCATTAAGCCATTGACTGCCTCTTTCTTCATTTGCGCTTTTTGCTTTAATGCAGACGGCTCCACATACAGCGAAACACTGGATAAGCCATCAGTGTAGAGCAAATGCTGGGAATTTCCCTTGGCTTCCTTGGCAATCAGCTTGAACCCTTTAACATCTTTATAGGGGTTTTCGAGCGTTTTTTGCTTGGGCGTTTTGCGGGCTACGTCCTGCTGTTTTGAGGGTGTAATTTGAATCTGGGTAAATACCACCTGTTCGATAATGGCTTTATTTTCATCTAAAGTAACCACCCGTAAAGGTAGGCCAGTTTGCTCATCAAGCCATAAGCGATAGCTGTAGCGCAATTGATCTTGCGCTTTAATATCAACGACCTGAACCGAGCGCTCGGCGACACGACTTTTTTCAGCCAGTTCAACTTTGTACCATTTATTATCCGCTGCATGGGCAAATTGGCTGAAGCTGGTTTGCTCAGCAGCAATGGCTGAACTAAACTGCACGTGCTTGGTTTGTGCGTTGGTTTGGAACTGCCCACCTTTTTTGACCAGCTCTTTAGGCGCGCCCGACAAGGTTTTCATGCGCAGGGTTTCTTCGCCATTACTCATTTGATGATCAACCGAAAAAGACTCCATGCTGGCGCCTTGAGCAAACACCATCACGCCTTTATAGTTATTGTTGACCACCGCTGCATTGATGCGTTCCAGCCATTGTTTGGCATCATCATGCCAAAGCTGTTGAACCCAATTTTTGCTATTTTCAAGCCAGCCTTTTTGTTCTGCATGCACTTGATGCATTGGCAGCGCCAAAAATAGCAACGCGATTAAACGCCGTTTCATCATTTACTGTCCTGATTGCTATCTTGGCCTGCTTGCTCAGCAGGAATATCTGTTGCTTCGGTCAAAATCTGTGCGTACGAAATCAAGCCGTTGTTGGCATTGCTACCAATCATTTGATTATGGCGCGCTAAATAGTCGTCCATGTCTTGATTGCTGGTTGGCCATGTTTTTGAGCGAGTGGCTTCGTTTAGTTCGAATTGCGAAGGGTTATCTTGCGCAACACGTTGCACGTTTGCTGATGATGCAGGCAATGCGCTTGAATTAACTGGCTTAACAGCGGTATTCACATGCGTGAGTTGTTCAAGATCAGCCAAGGCGCTATTGCTTTGCGGTTCAATCGCACCTGTTGCTACAGGCACGGCCGTTGAAGGGCTATTTTTCACCACCGAGGCATCCAGGGACGCGGGCGATTTCATTAACTGAACGCCCAAGCCAGCGACCAAAGCGAGTGCGCCAAAAGACGCCAGCAAGCGCAATGGAAACTTGAACG
>JAYTVJ010000043.1:0-6929 GCA_043744535.1 Arenimonas sp. | reverse complement strand
TAGTGATCAAATTCCGGAAAGGTTCGAAATAAATTACGCTGGCAATCTTGGCTATCGCCGAAAAATGCAATTTTTTGCATGCCGTTGAGTTCGAGCGCGGCATTTATATGGCTTAAAATTTTATTTTGAAACCCCAAAATATGTGCGTTGTCGTGCGCTATGCCTTGCAATTCAAATAAATTCGGAATGCGTCCTTGCTTCGGCATAATGTAAAAGCCAGTGGCAATTTGCAAGCGCGGAATGCCCAACTCGCGCGAGGCCAACACGGCAGTAGGGCAGTAGTCGGCAATGATTAAATTGGGTTGAACTAAGCTAAATAAATGTTGCCATGCGCCTATCATGCTGGCCAATTGCGGAATAGAGCTGTACCCGGAGTTATTCAATATTTTGGCAAAACTATCAATCGGCGTTACCAACTCTGCGGCAGTTGACAGAATGCTTGGTGCTTGCAGGAAGCGAACTTGCGTATTCTTAAACAAGGCGTGTGCTTTGCTGATATTTTTAGCGGCAAAATAAATCTGATGGCCTTGCGCTTCAAGCGCATGAATTACGCCTAGATAGGGTGCAATGTGTCCAGAGCCTTCTCCAATTTCCCATGCAAATAGAATTTTTGACATTATTGGAATACGCCCTTTATAAAGTATTTTTTTGATTAAGTTTTGCTGCAATAAATTCAAGAAACACTCGTGTTTTAGCCGGCAATAGCCGTGTTTCGGTAAGCGCATAGACGGGCACTTCCGGTGGGCACCAATCGGGCAATACCCGAACCACTTTTGCATGGCTAAGCGGCTCATGCATCATCGCCTCTGACAGCATGGCAATGCCCATGTCTTGCAGTACGCATTGTTTCAACAAGTTCATGCTGTTGGCGGAAAAAGTAGCGGCTTTGAATTTATGCACAATGCGCTGCCCGGATTTTCCTAATGTCCAATCCAAATTGGATAATTGTAGGCATTGTTGTGCCGCTAAATCGGCAGGCGTTTTTACTTTTGGCGCGCGTTTTATGTAGCTAGAAGAAGCGTACAGCCCAAGTTTGAATGTGGAAAGTTTGCGGGCAATTAAACCGGAGTCACTCACTTGCCCCATACGAAAAGCGATATCAACGGAGTCGGACACTAAGTTTGCGCGGCGCGCGTTGATGTCGAATTCGAACCGAATGCCCGGATGCAAACGATGGAATTCCGCTAAATGCGGAATAATATAATCCGAGGCATATTCTTCAACCATGGATAAGCGCAATAAACCCGATGGCGATTCGGCGGCGTTACTGAGTTCTTCATGCGCGCTTTGCGCTTGCTCAATGATATGTTGACAGCGTTCGAAATAGCTGCGGCCCAATTCGGTTAGTTCCACTTGCCGCGTTGTGCGGTGCAATAGCCGAATGCCAATACTTTTTTCCAGCGTGCTAATCCGCCGCGATAGCGTGGAGGTTGGCATATCCAAGGTCTCAGCGGCTTTGCGAAAGCTTTTGGCTTTAACCACCGCAACGAACAGGGCAATATCGTTCAGGTTATTTAGCATTGTTGCATAAATGAAACAATCAATTAAGTAAATCCCACTTTATCAGAAACGGGAAGTCATGGACAATGCCTGTAACGATTAAATTAAGGAGTAACGCATGTTAGAGATCCGTAATGCAAAAGACCGTGGTCATTTAAATTTTGGTTGGCTGGATACTTGGCACACGTTTTCCTTTGGGCAATACCGCGATGCAGCGCAGCAGGGCTTTTCCGATTTGTTGGTGATAAACGACGACGTGGTGCAGCCGGGTATGGGCTTTGGCACGCATCCGCATCAAGATATGGAAATATTCACCTATATTTTGCAAGGCGCGCTGGAGCACAAAGACTCAATGGGCTCCGGCTCGGTGATTCGCCCAGGCGATGTGCAGATGATGAGCGCCGGCACCGGCATCCGCCACAGCGAATTCAATCCGTCTAAAGCTGAATTGGTGCATTTATTGCAGATTTGGATTGTTCCGGATAAACGCGGCGTACAGCCACGCTATCAGGAAGTGCATTTTAATCAGGATGAAAAGCGCGGCCAACTGCGTTTGATCATTTCACCCGATTCAGCCAATGGTTCACTAAACGTGTATCAGGATGTGCGCGTGTATGCCGGTTTGTTTGATGGCAATGAATCGACGGAATTGACGTTGGCAGTAAACCGTTTTGCCTATGTGCATGTTGCAAGCGGCTCGCTTGAGCTCAATGGCGTGCGTATGAACGCCGGCGATGGCGCGCGAGTGCGGCAGGAAACAAAACTGCACTTTGCGAACGGTGAAAATGCGGAAGTTCTTGTTTGGGACTTGCGGCCAAATGAGTTGCCAATATAGGGCGTGCCTTGGCACGCCATTTAAGATTCGGCATTATTTGAAATATCGACGTGCCAAGGCACGCCCTATGATTTGCGCAGGCTACGTTCAATGCGACGGTCAGGAATCAGCCACCACAATGCCACCAATACGTAAATGGCATCGGCTAGCCGCTGTTGGTAAAATGCCAGTGGGATGGCGATGACATACAACACTATCGATCCGTACCCTTTCACGTCAACGCCGATGGCTTTCGCTAAAACAGATTCGTTGCCGTGGCTTCGAATGATGGCTTGTTGCAATAGCCAATACGCGAAGCCAGCCATCAATAGAATGCAACCATATAACGCGGTTGGCATGGCCGAGAAGTGATTTTCGCCCATCCATGCCGTTGCAAAGGGAACCAAACTAAGCCAGAACAGTAAATGCATATTGGCCCACAAAATAGAAGCCGAAATATGTTCAACGGTATGCATTAAATGGTGGTGATTGTTCCAGTAAATAGCCACATAAATAAAGCTCAGCACATAGCCAAGAAATACTGGAAGTATGGGTTTTAGTGCCAGCAAGCTATCGCCGTGCGGTACTTTTAGTTCAAGCACCATAATAGTGATGATGATGGCCAACACGCCATCGCTGAAGGCCTCAAGCCGATTTTTGCCCATGCAGTGCTGCCTTTGGTTTTTTGGTGGCATAACGATGCCACAATCGAATACCGAATAATACCAATAAAATGCCAGCATACATCAGTGGTTCGCGCACATCCGATTTTACTAGCCAGTAATAATGAATCACCGCCAACACACCAATGGCGTACACGAGTTTGTGCAACTTCAACCAGTTTTTTTTGAGTTTACGCATCATCCACTGCGTTGAAGTAAGTGCTAACGGCAAAAGCAATAGCCAGGCGCTGAAGCCGATGGTGATGAACGGGTGTTTGATAATATCGGCGCCAATCTGCGACCAATAACTGCCAAGGTCTAGGAAAAGATACACTGAGAAATGCAGGCAAGCATAAAAAAAGCAATACAAACCCAGCATGCGTCGAAAGCGAATCGGCCAGGATTTTTTTAACAGGTGCCGCAGCGGTGTCATGGCTAAACTGAGCAGCAAAAATCGCAACGCCCAATCGCCTGTACGGTGCGTTAAAGCCGCAACGGGATCCGCACCCAGTTGATCATTCAATGCCTGATAAACCAATATGCCGGCCGGAAGCAGGGCCAAAACCTGTGCTACTAATTTAATGCTGAACCAGGTCCAGTCAATGCGTTTTAAAACCATTTGCGCAAGTCCATGCCTTTATACATGCCCGCCACCTGCGCGGCATAGCCATTAAACGGCAGCGTGGCAATGCGGTTGGCAAATAATTTATTAGCACTGCCAGCAATGCGCCGCTCGCTGGCTTGGCTCCAGCGTGGGTGATCAACGGCTGGGTTTACATTCGAAAAAAAGCCATATTCATCGGGTTGCAGCATGTTCCAGCTGGTGGGTGGCATTTTTTCTAAGAAGTCGATGCGTACAATCGATTTGATGCTTTTAAAGCCATACTTCCACGGCACCACTAAACGCAACGGCGCACCGTTTTGTTTCGGCATGGCTTTGCCATACAGCCCCGTGGCGAGTATGGCCAATGGATTCATGGCTTCGTCCATGCGTAGCCCTTCACGGTATGGCCAATCGATGCTGTTGTAGGCCATGCCGGGCATTTGCTTGGCATCGGCTTTGCTGGTGAATGCCACGTATTTTGCCTTTGAATTGGGTTTGAAGCGTTTGAGAATATTGGCCAGCGGTATGCCTTGCCATGGAATCACCATCGACCAGCCTTCCACGCAGCGCAGTCGATAGGTGCGGTCTTGTATGGCATGGCCTTTCAGGAAGTCATCGAGCTGGAAGCTGCCGGTTATCTCCGCTTGGCCACCAACCACAACAACCCATGGCTTAGTGATTAAACTGTGTGCATTCTTGCCGGGGTCGGTTTTGTCGGTGCCAAATTCATAAAAATTGTTATAGCTGGTTAGGTCTTCAAAGCGCGTTTTTTCATCTAAGGTATTAAAGCCTGTGGGGCTATCGGTTGATTTGCCTGCGCTAAGCGGCTCTTTGGCTTCGGTACAGCCCGCAATGCTTAATAACGGCAAGGCAAGGCTGGCACCAATCAATTCACGGCGCCGTAAGTAAACCAACTCGGGGGTAATCTCGGAAGGCAGAATAAGTGGTGAGTGGTTTGTCATGAAAAATTCCTTAAATACGAGAGCCGTTACTGATTAGACGTAATAACACACCCAATCTTACAACTTTTACTCGCACTAAGCCGATACCATCACGTATCGGTGTTGTACTATGTAAGCCTATACCCATTGGAGCTATTGCTCATGTCTGTTTGCGCCATTCCAGGGCTTAACTTACGCGTTTCACCGCAGCAGGTTCCATTGCCTGTTGAATCCATTCCGACCCAGCACGATAGCGGTGTTGCGGTGTTGGCAGGCGGCTGTTTTTGGTGCACAGAAGCCGTGTTCACCCAGCTTCAAGGGGTTTTATCGGTTCAACCTGGCTATGCCGGTGGGCGCGCTGAACGTGCCAATTATGAAGCGGTGTGTACGGGTGTAACCGGGCATGCCGAGGTCATTAAAATCCAATACGATCCGCAGCAGATTTCGTTTGGCCAGCTTTTGCAGGTGTTCTTTGCTGTGGCGCATGATGCCACCCAGCTCAACAGGCAAGGTAACGATGTAGGCACCCAATACCGCTCGGCGATTTTCCCGCAAGATGCGCAGCAATTGCAGCTAGCCAAATCGTATATGCTGCAACTTGCAGAGGCGGATATTTTCTTTGCCCCGCTAGCAACCACCATAGAGCCAGAGCAAATATTTTATGCGGCTGAAAAATACCACTACGACTACGCCGCACGTAACCCGAATCAGCCGTATATTCAATCGGTGTCGCAGCCTAAAGCGGAGAAACTTAAAACCTATTTTGCTGCGCAGGTAAAAAATGAACAGCCTTAAAGCATACATACGCACTAGCTTGCTTAGTCTTTTTTTGCTGTTGCCACTGCTTGCTGCGGCACAAATTCCAGGCATTCCCAAGGCAATCTCTGAACCCTTCACAGAAAAGCCAGCCCCGCAAAGCCAAATCTCGATAGCCGATATTCCGCAGTTTATTGAGCGAGATGACCGTCGTTTGCAAGTTGTTATGCAGCGCAGTGTATCGGTTTCTAGCCTTCAGGCGCGTGAAAAAGAACTGCGAATCATTCAAGGCAATGTGGACAACTTAACGCCCAAAACATCGGCACAACAGCTTAAGCAATTGCCTATTTCTGGGCTGGTGGCATTGGAACGGCATTTGCAGTTTCTCGATCGCGAATTAAATCAGTGGCAAGACGATTTGCAGAGTATGGCTCGGCCATTGTCGGAAGATGCTGCGGACTTGGCGCAGAAGCGTGAGCGTTGGCTTGAAACGCGGCGCATAACCGGCCCCTTGCTTGTGCCTGCCATGACACGCAGCATAGATGATTTGCTGGCAGAGTTTAGCCGTGCAGAGCAATTGTTATCGGGCCCATTATCTAAAATTTTGGCACTTAGCCACGATGCCGGGCAAGTGCAAAGCAGTATCGATAGTAGCCGTGCCAATGTGCGCAACCGCATTTCCGCGATTGATCGTGGGTTATGGCATGTGGATTCCGAAAATCTGTTTAAAGCCTATGCCGATCAATCGAGCAAACCCGATGATACAAGCCATACGCTCAGCAACGGCTTAAAAGCCGAATTCGCTTTCATGCGCGAATACGACCGCGTTTCCCGCGATCGCGTGGGTGCGTTCCTGTTTTTCGCGTTGTTGGCCATGCCCATTTTTTTGTGGCTTGCAAGCCAAGCTAAACGCGTGCTAACCGAAGGCGGGCGACTAGAAGACTACCGCAAAACACTGACGCGACCATTTTCTGCATGGCTGTTGCTAACCATTATGATGTTACTGCTATTGCAGTTTAGCGGGCCCAGCTTAAGACTAAAATTATTATTGATAGTGGCATGGGTGCCGGTGATGCGCTTACAACCGAAACGCCTGCTCGATAGCGTTGGCCATTGGATGTATCTAACGGCCGTGTTTTTCCTGATTAACCTGTATGCCCAAGCAATTGCCAGTACACCATTGCTGTTTCGTGGGGTGATGCTCATAAACAATCTGTTGATGCTCTCAACATTGCTCTGGCTGTTGTACCGTTCTGCGCAGCGGTTAAAAGCGAGTCGTGTGCGTATTGTGTTAATCATGCGCAGCTTAGCCGCACTTGGTGTGTTGTTAATGGCGGCGGCTATTGCAGCCAACTGTATCGGAAATGTAACCTTGGCGGCCATGCTAACCGATGCCACCTTGAACAGTGCATATCTTGGTTTGTTCCTATTTGCTGTTGGAACGGTGGTGCGCGCGTTCACGCGCTTTTTGCTGCGATCCTCAATTGAAAAGCTCCGGTCTCAAACCCAACATGCGGGCGGCCTGCTGCATGTTGTTTCGCAGCTATTTAATCTGTCGTTAGCACTGGCATGGTTGTATGGCACATTGAGCAGCTTCCGCATACTCAGGCCACTGGCTGATTCAATCCGCGCCTTTTTATCGCTTGGGTTCT
>JAYTVJ010000042.1:0-26785 GCA_043744535.1 Arenimonas sp. | reverse complement strand
GCCATTACAGGCTGACGCGAGTGCTGTAGCGCAAGCACAAGCGGTTGGTTTGGTGGAACGTACACGACTGCGCGCCTCGGATCCGGCCATGGTGGAAGCCTTTATGCGCGAATACGACCTCTCTTCCGAAGAAGGCGTGTTGCTGATGTGTGTGGCTGAAGCCTTATTGCGAATTCCCGACCAAGCCACGGCCGATAAGCTGATTCGCGACAAACTCGGCGATGCCGATTGGGATTCGCATGTTGGCAAATCAAGCTCCTTACTGGTGAATGCCTCCACCTGGGGCTTAATGCTGACCGGCCGATTAGTGAGCCTTGCGGGTGAAACCGAACGCAACACCAGCGGTGCGTTCAAACGCCTGATTGGGCGCATGGGTGAGCCCGCTATTCGCTTAGCGGTTCGGCAAGCGATGCGCATTATGGGCCATCAATTTGTGATGGGCCGAACCATTGAAGAAGCGCTGCAACGTTCGCGCACAGGCGATAACGCCGCGTACCGCTACAGTTTTGATATGCTCGGCGAAGGCGCGCTGACCCAAAAAGACGCCAACCGCTACCAACAAGCCTATCGCGATGCGATTAAGGCCATTGGCGTGGGCGGCCCTTACCCCGATGTATTCGCCGCACCGTCGATTTCGGTTAAGCTCTCGGCCCTGCATCCGCGTTATGAATTCAATAAACGCGCACGCGTAATGGCCGAATTACTGCCGGCCGTTTTAGAATTGGCGCAGCTCGCCAAAGCGCAAGGCATTGGTTTCACCATCGACGCTGAAGAATCCGAACGCTTGGAATTATCGCTGGAACTAATTGTGGCGGTGTTTTCTGATCCCTCACTGGATGGCTGGCAAGGCTATGGCTTGGCGGTGCAGGCGTATCAAAAACGTGCGCCGTTTGTGATTGATTTTCTTGCCGATGCGGCGCGCAAAACCGGCCGACGCATGCCAATGCGTTTAGTGAAAGGCGCGTATTGGGATTCGGAAATCAAGAAATCGCAGGTCGATGGCTTGTGTGGCTATCCGGTGTTCACCCGCAAAGCCAACACCGATTTAAGCTATTTGGTGTGTGCTAAAAAAATGTTTGATGCGCACGATGCGTTGTATCCCATGTTCGCCACCCACAACGCGCAAACCATTGCTGCCATTCACCAAATGAGCGACGGCCGCGACTTTGAGTTTCAGCGCCTGCACGGCATGGGCGATCATCTGTATGCAGAAGTGATTGGCAAAGACCAGCTGGCTGTGCCTTGCCGCGTGTATGCGCCAGTCGGTTCGCACGAAGATTTGCTGCCGTATTTAGTGCGCCGCCTATTAGAAAATGGCGCCAACTCCAGTTTCGTTAATCGCATTACCGATGCCAGCTTGCCACCGGCTGAATTAGTGGCCGACCCAGTGGCCACCGTGGCAGCCTATGCCAGCAAAGCACATCCACACATTCCCTCTCCCACTGCCATCTTTGGCCTCGACAGGAAAAATTCCATGGGCGTTTTATTATCCAATGATCATACCTTAAGCCAATTAGCAGCTGATATTCAAGCCGCCATCAAGCCGTGGCAAGCCACGCCATTAGTGCCAGGCATAAGCTCATCGGGGCAATTTTTTGAAGTGACCAACCCCGCCGACCGCCGCCAGATTGTGGGCCGCTGGCAAGCTGCCGATAGCGAGCAAGTTTCTGCGGCACTTGATATTGCGCATGATGCCTACGACGCCTGGGACCACACACCCGCTGCCGCGCGCGCGAAAATTCTTGAGCATGCCGCTGATTTATTAGAGCAAAACATGCCGGAAATTATTGCCTTGTGCGTGAAAGAAGCCGGAAAATCAGTTGCGGCGTCGGTGTCGGAAGTGCGTGAAGCCGTCGATTTTGCACGCTATTACGCCACCCAAGCACGCAGGCATTTTGGCGCGCCCGAAAAACTGCCCGGCCCAACCGGCGAATCCAATGAACTGCAATTACATGGCCGCGGTGTGTTCGTGTGCATCAGCCCGTGGAACTTCCCGTTGGCTATTTTCTTAGGGCAAATTACTGCTGCTTTAGCAGCTGGCAACACGGTGATTGCAAAGCCTGCTGAACAAACCACGCTAGTTGCGTATTTGGCCGTCAAACTTTTACACCAAGCGGGCGTGCCAGAAAACGTGCTGCAATTCTTGCCTGGCGATGGCGCTACCGTGGGCGCGGCCTTAACCCGCGATCCGCGCGTGACCGGCGTGGTGTTCACCGGCTCCACTGACACCGCGTGGGCAATTAACCGCGCATTGGCAGCTCGCAATGCACCATTGGCAACGCTGATTGCTGAAACCGGCGGACAAAATGCGCTGATTGCCGATTCATCGGCATTGCCTGAGCAATTGGTGAATGATGCGGTGATGGCGGCTTTCGATTCAGCTGGACAACGCTGCTCGGCGGCGCGCATTTTATTTGTGCAAAGCGATATTGCCGAACGCACGCTGGAACTGCTGGCCGGCAAAATGGACGAACTAACTGTTGGTGACCCAGGCTTGCTCTCAACCGACGTTGGCCCAGTGATTGATGAAGATGCCAAAGCCATCCTTGTTGCACATGCCGAACGCATGGATAAAGAAGCCAAGCTGATTAAAGCGGTGAACCTGCCAGAAGAGTGCAAACACGGCAGCTTCTTCGCGCCGCGTGCGTATGAAATTAGTGGGTTGTCGCAACTGACTCGCGAAATTTTCGGACCAGTGTTGCACGTCATTCGTTATGACGCCGACAAACTCGACGACATTCTGAAACAAATTAACGATACCGGCTACGGCCTAACGCTTGGCATTCATTCGCGCATCAACGAAACCATCAATCACATTGCCAAAACCGTGCGTGTTGGCAATTGCTACGTGAACCGCAACCAGATTGGTGCGGTGGTTGGCGTGCAGCCATTTGGTGGCGAAGGCTTAAGCGGCACCGGCCCGAAAGCTGGCGGCCCGCATTATTTGCTGAAATTCGCCTCTGAACGCACACTCACCATCAACACCACAGCAGCCGGCGGCAATGCCAGTTTGTTGACGTTGGCGGAGTGATTGCATGTTTAAGTTAGGTTGTACCTTGGCATTAATATTGATTTATTCTCCGAACTTATTAGCCATCGACAAACCTCAGAAAGTTCGTGCTGATAGGCCAATGCCTGTTCCGAATTTTGTTGTAGAAAACCCTGATCCTGAAGTAATTCTACCAATACGTATTAGTGGCAATAGTCCTATTTACCCTATTTCATTGTTGCTGACCGGTATTAAAGGCCAAGCTACGATTAGTTTTATTATTGGAATTGATGGTATCTCAAAAAACTTTGAAGTTATAAAAACTAATAACAAAAAATTCGCAGATCACGCCATTATTGCAATTCGCGAATGGCGATACAATCCAGCAATGAGAGGAACTGTTCCAATCGAAATGTCTATTGAGCAAACATTCGATTTCAGCGTAGATTGAGAAAATAGGATGGAGCTCATTAGTGCTTAAATAATAACGCTGCTTCAAATTTCTTAATCAATAAAAATCATCTTCTCGCTGATGCCGAATCGCCAGCACTGTCACCGTATCGGCATTCTCCACTTCGAATAAAGCCACATAGCCCGCATTTCCGAAGCTAATAACTAGCTCGCGCAGAAACGGATTATCGGGCGTGGCTTTGCGGCAACTAAAAGGAAAGTTTTGCAACATGCTGATAGCTTTTCCGATGGCTTCACGTGCGCGTTCCGCTGCACTTATATCCTGCTCAGCCAGAAAATCAAATAGCCGTTGCAGATCGTCAGCCGCCGCAGACGCAAAGCGGACTTGATAACTCACCGGTTACGAACAGACTGTTTGGTGCGTGCTTTGCTGAGGCTTTCATCCAAGCGCTTAAGCATTTGCTCTGACGACACATATTGCCCAGATTTTTTAGATTGCTCACGTGCTTGCAATCCGCGCGTGATGAATTCGTGCTGTACCTCGCGGCGCTCGATGTTCAAACGCACCGCTTCCAAAACAAAACCCGATAAGGTTTCACCTTTCTGCAAAACCGACTCGGCTGCTGCACGCAATTCGCTATCAACACGTAAGGGTGGTAAGGTCGCATTTTTCATGGTGTTTCCTTTTGCATCGCAATTACGATGCATTGTAGCGCAAGCAATTTTCATACGCAAATATAACCAGCATAGTCAATATTTAAAATCAGATTATTACCAACACGTTGGTCAGAATTTACTGAATTTAACTGCTACACCATTCACAGTCCACGCTTTAAACCGTGGGCTTATTAGTTTTAAGGCGCAATCAAATCCGCTAAGCGAAAACGATGCGGATCGCGGAAGAATAGCGAATGAAAGGACGACGCGTTTTTATCGAATGGTTTCCACTCGCCTTCTTTTTGGGCCAGTCGGTCGGCCATGGCCCACAATACAGCGGCATTAGCGCCCATGCCCAAATGGGTGGCGCTCACTTCAATGTTTTCAGCCAAATCGTGCTCTGCGGCTAGGCTCATGCGCCAGTTCACCACGCCGTCGGTTTTGCTCATAATCGAGGTGGTTGGCACGCTCGGCTTTCCAGCAACAAGCTCCATCAAGCGTGGGTCATTATGTCGAAAGCCACTGACTAATTCGAAAACACGCCACGCATTGGTGCCTTTGGGGTGGCCGGTATGCGGCGAGCCAAGCGTGATCACCGAACGAATTCTTTCCGGCATTCGCAACGCCAAAGCATTAGCCATTGCACCACCAAGCGACCAACCAACAATACTGATTTTCTGATTATTATGCTCGTCTTGCATCTGCCGTACTTTATCAACCAAGCCTTTAATCACATGGTCGCGCGGGCCAAAGTTTAAACCTTGCTCCCATTTATACACGGCATAGCCTAAGCGATCGAGGTAGCGGCGAATCGGGAAGGTGCTGCGATCACCGGCAATTAAGCCCGGCAATACTAAAACTGGATGGCCATCACCACGCGGTGCATTCTTCAGCAGCGGCCAGGCGGCAACATACGAGCCCCACTCGAATACGGCGCGCCCTTCCAACGCCATGCATAGCAAAGATGGTGGCTTAAGTATTTGATGTGTTGTTGGACGCATAACAGAGGCTTTCATTCAGGCAATATCTCATTAAGTTCAATCAGCGAGCGCGCTAATGCGGCGGCCAGCTGATCGGGTTTTTTAACGATATCGCCGCAGGCAGTAATGCCAAACTCCAGCGATCCAGCGTAACTTTGTACGGTAATATTCAATGCCAAGCCATGCGTCACAATCGATACTGGATAGTAATGCCTTAGCTTAGCACCGGCAAGATACAGCGCAATGGGCGGCCCAGGCACATTGGAAATAGCCACATTAGCCAGTGGCGGCAGTTTTTCGGCAATTCGGCCACTGGCCCACATGCGCGACAAGCCCGATGCCCAAATGGGCGCCGCTAAGCCCGGAAAATCGGTGGGAATCATGTTTTTAAAGGTGGCTACACGCTGTTTAATTTGCGCTGTTGATGCGCGAATGGCATGCAGGCGTTGCACCGGATCAGCCAAATCGGTGGCTAAGGAACACTGCACCATCGACACCTGATTATTTGAATCGGTGTTGCCGCTTTCGCGTAAAGACACCGGCATAGCGGCAATTAAACTTTGTTTAGGCAATTGCTGAACTTTCTCAAGCATTTCGCGTAGCGCGCCGCCGCACATGGCCATCACCACGTCATTCAAGCTCACATGAAAGCCGCGGGCCACGCGTTTCACCGACTCAATTGGCACCGACACCGAAGCAAAACTGCGTGTACTGCTAATTTGTTGATTAAATGCGGTGCGTGGCGCAAGCAAAATACTGTCGCGCAGGTTTTTTAATTTGCTAGGCGAGCTAATTTCACTCGCTAGCTTTAAGGTGTTTGGCAATGCCCGCAATAATTTTGAAAATTGATTGACGGTTGAACGCAGCGCCGTTTGGGTTACGTCGCGTTTGCGTATGCGCACCGGCACTGAAACATCTGCGGGGTTTTTGTGGCTGGATTTTTTGGGTGCAATGGCTTCAATGTCGAGCAGTACTTGTGCCAACGCCACGCCGCCTTGTCCGTCCAACAAAGCATGATGAATCTTGGAATACAGCGCAATCACACCGGGCTCCACATTTTCAATCACCACGAATTGCCACATGGGTAAGTTGCGATCGAGTAAAGCGGCATGCAGCTTTCCGGTTAAGGCATGCAACTTATTCATCCCACCCTTGCCCGGCAAGGTTCTTTTCAAGATGTGCTTTTTGATATTAATCTGTTCGCATTCCGCCCACATCGGATGCGCTAAATCGAGCGGCGTTTCTTTCAGCACTCGCCGCAGCGCTGGCGCACTTGGCAGGCGGCTTTGCACGTGCTGTATAAGTTGTGATTGAAAATCGTATTTTTTCTTGCTGCGCGACTTTGGCACTTCAATCAACATCACACTGCCCACATGCATGGGGGTGCCGGCATTTTCTAAATATAAAAATCCGGCATCTAAGCCGCTTAAACTGCGTAAAGGTTTCGACATAGCTCTCCATCACCACACAAACAACGCCAAAACGCGTTTACTGACTTACGCTCCATTAAATGCCATTGCCGCAACCCTGTCAAACCTTGGCTAGGCGTGCATTTGCCTTAAATATGCTGGACAGGTGAAACTTGTTGCAATGCCTCAATGCGCCTATGATGATTTAACGCACACTGATATGGGGATATTGATATGCACACACCTTTCCTGCGCCATGCTACTTGCATGCTACTACTCGGCACACTGTGTCTATTGCCCAGCCACCAAGCGATGGCCGGATTAGATGACTGCTTGAAAGCCGCATTGAATACTGCCAATCCAAGTGATCTTAAAAATGCGGCAGCTTTTGCTACGAATCATCCCAGTTGTTTAGCAAATCTCGCACCTCCAACACTCGTTCCCTATATCGCCTTGAGCGGTTCCTTGGATTTGGCTAACCAATCGGGCGCCTTAAACCAAGTTGGTTTGGGCTTCAATGATTACGCGGGATGCGCGGACAAGGTCAATCCGGGCAATGTAGCGGTTAAACAATTAGCCCCTGTGCTCAAACCAGTTTGCGGCGCTTTGAATATGGATTGCAGCATATTCGAAGGACCAGGCGCCAATGAAGTGAATGCACAATTAGCTTCTGAAGTGCCTTTATTAAGCTTACTACCGTGTTCTTGTGCGGCGGCAAATAGCAAATTAGGTGTTGAAAAAATTGCTGAATTGGTGAAGCAAACAAAACAATGCGGTGCAACTATTGCGCAAGTGGGTGAGGCCTTGGGTGATGCCGCCAAAGGTGTGTATGACGTGGGTGGCGATGCCATTGCTTTGGGCGGCGATGCTGCCAACGAGGCAATTAAATTAGGCGAATCAATTGTAAAAGGCATTGGCAGCGTCGGTTGTGCCATTTCCAAGTTGTGGGGAGGGTGCGGCGATAGCCCGCCGCCATCTGCCTACAGCGTTGGCGTTGCGATCTGCAAACAACGCCAAGGGTTGTGGTTATTATCCAGCGTCAGTTCACAACCAACCGACTTCAGCCTAAAATGCAATGACGGTTTACAGTGTTTAGCAAAACCCGGTAAAGCAACGCAATGTATGCAGGGTAAATCGAAAGCACAAAGCGAAAAAGCTGACGCCGACAAAGTCATAGCCGATGCAGCGTTGCGCGAGACAAACCCTAAAGTCTGTCGTCAGCATGGCGGTGCACTGAAAAAAGGTTACGACCTGCGTTGTCATGATTCACAATGTAAAGCTGCGACTTTTTTTGTGGCGGCGGAATATGCCGACACTTGCACCAAAGGCAGTAATTTTCAACCCATAGCAGCCGATATTTGGACACTAAACGGCGAGAAGCCCTTTGCTGCCAAATTCGAAAATATGATTACCGAGTCTATTCAACGCGACCCAAAAACTCCACCATTGCAGTTGCTTGGCACCTACGATTGCCGACCTTTTCTTGGACGACTTGAGCAATCGCTTTGTACCCAGGCCAAGGGATATTCGATTTGTAAAAAATTAGTAGATGCCGGCAAAATACAAAAATGTTATTTGCAAGGCGGTGGCGAATACCCCACCCTCACCATCAATCCAGCGGTTCTTGGTGCACTTGGCAGAGCCAATGTAACCAGAATTCCGCCCACTACATCACCAAATACTCCGCCTACAACGACAACGGCGCCAGCTGTTATTGCGAATCCATCGCTTATGCGTGCTGCGCCAGCTCGTTCTGCAAGCGCAATACCGGCCATTGTGGTTTCGGATGTGTTTCTTGCCAATGCGGCACAAAAGGGTTGCCGCCCGTTTCAGGGCCATCGCGATGAACTGCTGTGCGATAATCAAGCGGGTTATAACGAATGCGTGCAAGCAGTCAATCGCAACATGTTGAAGCAATGCCGCAATGCTGAAAATGGCGAAATTTTTCCTACTCAGCTAAGAATTCAAAAATATCCATAGGCAAAGCACATGTCAGAATTCGCTGAAACCAACGCATCGCCTGCCAAAAACTCGCTATGGCCGAAACGCCTGCGTTGGTTTTTTGCTGAGCTCATTGTGGTTGTGGCGGGCATATTGCTTGCCTTGGGTTTGCAATCGTGGTGGCAGGGCCGTGACAACGATGCGCGGGGCGCGCTTTATCAACAGCAAATTCTTGCTGATGCCAGACTAACACGCAATACCTATCAAAAAGCCTTAGCCGCCGACTATAAATTACGCACCGCTACCTTGCATTTGAGTGAAGCCTTACATCAGAATACCGACAGCCTGCAAGCTGAACAAGCCATGCAATGGCTGTCTGTGGCCAGCGGCTGGTTCTATGATCCACGACCTATTTTTGGCAATATCAATTCCCTGATTAACACCGGTGAAATCCAGCGAATTCAAAATCCACAAATTCGCGCCAGTATCATCGAGCACGCCAGCATCATCAATGGTGCTCTCGCAGATGCAGATGGGCAACCCGATCGCATGCGCCGTGCAAACGACAACGAACTACTACGTTTGGAAGAAGCAGGCTTGCCGCCACAGCATGGCGAAGTGGATGAAGAAGGCAACAACCAGCCTGCCGATGTGAAGACTTTTCTGCCATTGTATCTTGCCGCATGGCCAAAGTTGCGGAGCGATGCGCAATACCGAAACGACCAGAATATGCGCATAATGGCTTATGACAACATGACCATGTATAACAAAGAAATATTGGCCGCCACAGAGTGGTTGATTGGCATTTTAGAAGCGGACAATCCCAAATGATCAACTCGCAATTAGCGAATTGGCGTCATCTCATAAGCGGTATTTTACTAACGCTTTCTATTATCAGTATTTCAGGATGCGCCTCAAACAGCCACCATAAAAACTCATCTTTATTGATTGATGGTAGCAAAGGCCTCGAAAATTTCAATCGCATCGGCGAAGCCAATTGGCAGGCTAGTGCAGAAGTTATTCAAGCAGACCAAAGCAAAACCACGTTTGCTTATCTCGTTACAAAACAGAAGTACGCAAATTTTCGCTTGAAAGTAGAATTCTGGGCCAGCGCTGATGCCAATAGCGGGATATTTCTTCGTTGCCAAGACCCGCAAAACATCACGGCAGAAAATTGTTATGAAGCCAATATTTTCGATCAACGCCCAGACCCCAGCTATGGCACAGGCGGTATTGTATTGATTGCCAAATCGCCCACTCCGATGCCAAAAGCCGGTGGCCATTGGAATACGTACGACATCACTGCGAAGGGTTCACGATTAACGCTCATTCTAAATGGAATTACAACCGTTGATATTGAAGATAGTAAACTTGCCAGCGGCTTTGTTGCCTTGCAATGGGGTAGTGGTGTTATCAAGTTTCGGCGCTTGGAGATTGAGCCACTATGAAAATTTTTCGTAAGCAAGTATTTGCTCAAAAACTCTTTTTTGTCTTGCTGTTCACTCTATTTTGGATAACGCCAGCTGTTACCGCCATGGCAACGCAGACGGAAACAACGCCAAGCACAGTCGATTTAGCCCAGCTCGATGGCTATGCATTAGGACTAACCGATGCCGGACAATTTGCCGGCGTGGTGCTGATTGTTCGCGATGGCCACATCATTTTCGAGAAAGCCTATGGCCTACGCGATGAAAGCACCGAAGATGCCAACTCAACAAGCACCCGTTTCAACCTCGCTTCAGCAGGAAAGATGTTCACTGCAGTGGCTATTCTGCAGCAAATCGCCGCCGGTCGCCTGACGCTCGATACAACAGTTGGCGAAGTACTGACTGATTACCCCAACAAAGTGTTCGCGAATTCCGTAACCGTGCGGCAACTGTTAACCCATACTGCCGGTGCCGGTGATATTGAATTGTTCGGCATAGAAAATACAGCCAACCGTGCCCGCGTGAAAACGGTTGCCGACATGCTTGCCTTGCACAGTACGCGAGCACCGGCGTTTGCACCAGGCACTGAGCAGGTTTACGGTAACTTCGGGCATGTCGTACTCGGGCGAATGGTGGAAGTGCTGTCCGGCGAGGATTTCGAAACGTATTTGACGCGGCATATCTTCACCCCAGCGGGTATGAGTCACACCGCATTTGTGGACTGCAGTATTCATGCGGCCGATTTGGCATCGGGCTATGTGACCGTGGATGGCAAGCGCCAAGCCAATTGCACGACATTGCCCGTGCGCGGTTTTCCTGCTGGAGGGGAAGTCTCGACCGCGCGCGATATGCTGCTTTTCGTGCAGGCATTGAACATCGGCAAACTGCTACCAGCAGCATTGTTTGCCGAAGCAATCAAAACCCAACGTGAATTTATGGGGCTTGGCTTCTTCGCCACTGGCTACGGGGCAGGCGTACCGACACGCGAATTCCGCTGGGGACATGGTGGCAGCGCCGATGGCATGTGTACGGATGTACGCACGTATCCGAGTACCGGCGAGACATATATCGTGCTCTCCAACCGTGATGCACCCGCCTGTTTCGCAGTCGCCAATTTCCTACACAAACAATTGAAACTATGACTACCATCAAATCCATCGCCTACCGCACAAAACCAAAAGCACCGATGACCGAAATCGATAGTGTGGAAATTACCTGCGAACAAGGCGTGTTACCCGATACACGCGGCAAGCCAGGCAAGCGGCAAGTGACCATACTAAGCCTTGAAGCGTGGCAAACGGCGTGTGCCGAGTTGGGTGCCCAGCTGCCGTGGACAATGCGTCGTGCCAATATTTTAGTGAGCGGCATCACTTTTAGCGCGGCAGATGTTGGTAAAATTTTGCAGATTGGCGATGTACGCCTACAAATTACAGTTGAAACCGATCCTTGCCATCGTATGGATGCACAACACCAAGGCTTAACGGCCGCACTAACTCCCGATTGGCGGGCCGGTGTGTGTTGCCGCGTGTTGAGTGCCGGGCAAATACACGTGAATGATCCAATCGCCTGGCACGTTTAACAGCCATTGAGGCAATTGCTGGGCGACCAGCGCTGCTTATTTCCAATAATAACCCGCGCCAACGTAGTAGGTCATTTCTTCAGCGCCTTGCACAATGGGGCTGCGAGCGATGTTGTTGTCTAAGTGCTCGTAATACGCCGAGCCGCCAATTAGCCAATTCGAATTGATGCGATACGCCATGGTTAACATCAGATTCGGTGAAATCGTGCTGCCGGTATTGTAAGCGCCAATAGTTGGTGAGGCTTCCTGCGTGGAAACGCCACCAAAATAATAATTACTCATCGCGCCGCTACGCCAATTCACACCCAGCACCGGCATCAATAAGAAATTATTTTTGTAATAGGGAATATACAAACTAACATTCGCCATCTGGCCTTTACTGTGTCCACTCACATCCGCCGACCACGAACCGGTTAGCAAGCCGATGGGAGTTATGGCACTCATGCCTAAGCCCATTTCCAGTTCCGTTTTACGCTCATTCAAATTGGCAAAGTCAGGATTATCGTTTGGGTCTAAATTGCCGAAACGTACGCGGGCATTTACCGATAGAGACACTTTTTCTCCGCGTGCGAAGGTGTAGCGCGCTCGGTCACCGAGAAAATAAAATCGATCCCCGAGATACACAAAGCCCGGGTATACGGCCGAATTTGACACATCCAAGTCGTATCGGGGTTCGGCGTAAATAGCTAAGCCGCCAACGATAAAGCCTTGTGGGATTTGTTTAGAAATATCCTGCATACTCGGAATGGCCGGTTTTGAGGATTCTGTTGCAGCGGCATGCTCTGTTGCTGCTTCTTGCGCAAAAGCTGCCTGGCAAGCTAGCACACTGATGCACACACTAAACCCAAGTGCGCGCGGCTTAACGGCATGCATATGCTTGGCATTAGGTGTTTTAAGGAGTTTAAACATATTTCCATTCCATTGGTTAGTGTTAATTATTACGGCGTGTTCGCCTGTTTGAATACGAATGCAAAAACAACCATTATGCTAGGTTGACGTTACAGTAGCCTGACACCCTAGTTTCCGGAATGCAAATGACTGTTCGATTTGGCCGCTTTGCAACACTATTGAGCATACTACTGTGTGTGCCTATCGTCCATGCCGATTCAACTACAGCAAGCAAACCCGCTGTGGCTGAGCCACAAAAAGTGGTGATCTACCAAGTATTCACGCGCTTGTTTGGCAACCAGCAAACCGCTAATATTCCGTGGGGCACAAAGCAGCAGAACGGCGTAGGAAAATTCAACGACTTCAATGACGCCGCCTTAGAAGGCATCAAGCAACTGGGCGTTAGCCATATCTGGTACACCGGCGTACCGCATCATGCATTAGTGGCCGACTACACAAAATATGGCATCCAAAACGACGACCCGGATGTGGTTAAAGGCCGCGCCGGTTCGCCATATGCGGTGAAAGATTATTACAGTGTCAATCCCGATTTAGCCGTCAATCCGGCCAAACGCATGCAAGAATTTGAAGCGCTGATTGCGCGTAGCCACAAACACGGCTTAAAAGTCATCATTGATATTGTGCCGAACCATGTGGCGCGGCATTATCAATCCATCGGTAAACCCAAGGGCGTGCGCGATTTCGGCTCCGATGACAACACCACGGTGGAATATGCACGTAACAACGATTTTTACTATGTGCCAGGGCAGGACTTCAAAGTGCCGCAGTGGCCAAGCAACTACAAAGTACTCAATGGTGAAAACCATCAAGGTCTTGATGGCGCGTTTGATGAAAATCCTGCCAAATGGACGGGTAATGGTTCGCGCGCTGCGCAACCCAAATACGACGATTGGTATGAAACGGTCAAAATTAACTACGGCGTAAAACCCGACGGCAGTGCTGACTTTCCGCGCTTACCGGCCGAATATGCGAATAAAGATTGGCGCGCGCATTACCAATTCTGGCAAGGCAAATCGGTGCCTGGCTCGTGGCATAAATTCAGAGACATCACCCAGTTTTGGTTAGCCAAAGGCGTGGATGGTTTTCGCTATGATATGGCTGAAATGGTGCCAGTGGAATTTTGGAGCTACTTGAACAGCGCGATTAAACACAGCAATGCCAACGCATTTTTGCTAGCCGAGGTGTATAACCCAAAACAGTACCGCGACTACCTACAACTTGGCAAAATGGATGTGCTGTACGACAAAGTTGATTTCTACGACCACATGAAATTAGTGATGCAAGGCAAGGCCAGCACCGATAAATTTGTTGCTATCCAAAAGCAATATGCCGACATTGACAAGCATATGCTGCACTTCCTTGAAAACCACGATGAGCAGCGCATTGCTAGCCCCGAGTTTGCAGGCAATGCCGAAATTGGCAAGCCCGCCATGTTGGTGTCGGCTACTATCAGTAGCGCGCCGAGTTTGTTGTATTTCGGCCAAGAGCTGGGTGAACAAGGCGCGGGCAATGCCGGTTTCGGCAAAGCGAGCCGTACAACGCTCTATGATTACTGGGGCGTGCCATCACAACAGCGCTGGATGAATGGTGGTAAATTCGATGGCGGTGGTTTAAGCCAGCAAGAAAAAGCGCTACGCGAATTCTATGTGCGCCTGATGCATATTGTGCGCAGCTCGCCGGCGTTGTTGGGTGATTATTTTGATTTGCATACCCCCAACAAAAACAGTGCCGGCTATGATGGGCAATTGTTTTCTTTCGCTCGCTGGAATGCCAAGCAAAAACTGATTATTGTTAGCAATTTCAGCGCAACGGATAGCAAGCGATTTTCACTGAACGTGCCAGCATCACTGATTGCTAACTGGCATATGCGTGACGGCGTTTACCGGCTTAAAGATCGCCTCGGCAAAAATAATACTGATTTGGTGGTTAGCAAAGCATCGGGAAGCATTTCGCTAGACTTAGCACCGTTGCAATCGGTCATCCTTGAATTCACTCCTTAAGAGATTATTATGCGTTTATTCCGTTTTATTGCATGCCTTGTATTGGCTGTTGGCTTAAGCAGCACCGCGTTTGCACTAGAGCAACACTATCAAAGCCATCGCTTGCAAGATCAAAGCCTGCGCATTCAAACTGATCAAGGTGTGGTGCAGCTTACCTTCTACAACACCGATACCGTGGAAGCGTTCTATCAGCCAAACGGGCTGACACAAATTGCCTCGTTTTCAATAGCTCAAGCACCGCGAAAAACAGCAGTTATGCTTAAAGATAACCGTAAACAGCTTGAATTCAGCAGCGCGGATTTACACGTGCTGATTGATAAATCGCCGCTGCGCATTCGCTATATCAAAGGCGGCAACGTATTGGTATCGGAAGAACAAGGCCTGATGACTGAAAAGGGCCAACGCGGCTTTCGCTTTAATTTAAGCAGCGATGAAAAACTGATGGGCACTGGCGAGCGCGTACTGGGCATGAATCGCCGCGGCCAAAAGCTGCCGCTCTACAATAAAGCCAGCTACGGCTACAACGGCAAAACCGAGCAGATGTACTTCAGCTTGCCAATAGTGCTGTCCAGCAAAAAATATATGCTGCTGTTCGACAACTCGGCCAATGGCAGCGTGGATTTAGGCAAAACCGAAAAAAATATTCTCGAATTCAGTGCTGTTGATGGCCGAACCGCCTATGTGTTGGTGGCTGGCAACAACACGCCAGACATTATCAAAAACTATGTGTTGTTAACGGGTCAACAACCTTTGCCACCGCGCTGGGCATTTGGTAATTTTGCCTCACGATTCG
This sequence comes from Arenimonas sp., assembly GCA_043744535.1. Lineage (GTDB taxonomy): Bacteria > Pseudomonadota > Gammaproteobacteria > Xanthomonadales > Xanthomonadaceae > Arenimonas. The sequence continues at coordinate 11,690 of JAYTVJ010000042.1, read as the reverse complement.
GCTATCGCAGCGAAGCCGAAGCACGCGCCACGCTGGATAAATTCAAGCAAGACGATTTTCCGGTTGATGCCATTATTTTGGATTTATATTGGTTTGGCCCCGACATTAAAGGCCATATGGGCAATTTGGCTTGGGAGAATAAAGCCTTCCCGCACCCCGAGCAAATGATGGCCGATTTCAAACAGCAAGGCGTGAAAACCATATTGGTGACCGAGCCATTTATTTTGACCAGCTCCAAACGCTGGCAAGAAGCAGTAGCCGCTAATGCGATTACCCCGGGCAAAGACGGCAAGCCAAAAACCTTCGATTTTTATTTCGGCAATACTGGCTTGGTGGATGTATTCAACCCCATGGCTCGAGATTGGTTTTGGGGTATTTATCGAGACTTAAAAAACCAAGGCGTGGCCGGCTGGTGGGGCGATTTGGGCGAACCGGAAGTGCACCCTGCCGACAGCCAACATTTGCTCGGTTCGGGCGATGCATTGCACAATGCCTATGGCCATCAGTGGGCGAAGATGGTGTTTGATAACTCGGTGAAAGATTCACCGAACGAACGGCCGTTCATCATGATGCGTTCCGGTGCGCCAGGCTCGCAACGCTACGGTATGATGCCGTGGACTGGTGATGTATCGCGTGAATGGGCCGGCTTAAAACCGCAAGTTGAGCTAGCCTTGCAAATGAGTTTGCTTGGCATGGCGTATACGCATTCCGATCTTGGTGGCTTTGCCGGTGGCGAAAAATTCGACCCGGAACTGTATATTCGTTGGCTGCAATATGGGGTATTTCAGCCAGTGTATCGCCCGCATGCACAAGACCATATTGCGTCCGAGCCAGTGTTTCACGATCAACAAACCAAAGATATTTTGCGCCCGTTCGTGAAGTTGCGTTATCAGCTATTGCCGTATAACTACACGCTGGCTTATCAAAACAGCACAACCGGCATGCCGCTAATGCGTCCGTTGTTTTTCAGCGATGAAAGCAATGCCGCACTCATAGATAACGCCCAGAGCTATTTCTGGGGCGATGCTTTTTATGTAACACCGGTGACGGCGCCAGGCGTTACATCGGTTCCGGTAAGCTTGCCTAAAGGCGTGTGGTTTGATTATTGGAACAACAAACGCTACACCGGCGCGCAAACAATCCAAGCACCGGTGACGCTGCAAACCATTCCGGTGTTTGTGAAAGCCGGCTCGTTTATTCCAATGATTCAGCCCATTCAAACTACTGAACAATACAGCAGCCAACAACTGCAACTGCATTATTACGCCGATGCTTCGGTTAAAACCGCAACGGGCCAAATGTATGAAGATGATGGTAAAGATCCGCAAGCCCTAGCAAACGGCCATTATGAGCTGCTGGATTTTACTGCGAGGCAACAGCCGCGCGCATTGCAATTTTCTTTTTCGCGCCACGGTGGCGAGTATGCCGGCAAGCCCGCAGCGAGGCATATTGAGCTTGTAGTGCATAACTGGCAATCTCAGCCGTCTGTTGTGCAGGTTGGGGGCAAGACCAGCACGGATTTTAGCTACGATAATAAAACCCATACGCTGCGTATTGCCTGCTTATGGGAGTCCTCAGAAACCACCTTGACCATTCACTAAGCATGGCATTTGACGCTAGCCATTGACAGGTTTAAGGTAAGGGTTCGGTATTTTTCATTGGTATCCATTCACTAGGAGCAATTTATGTCAGTCGCAAAAGTCATCGAAGTGATTTCATCCAGTAAAAAAAGTTTTGAAGATGCTGTTACGCACGGCATTTCACGTGCTGCCGATTCACTGCACGATGTAACTGGTGCGTGGATTCAAGACCAAAAAGTGGTGGTTAGCAAAGGCAAGGTTGTTGAATACCGCGTGTCGATGAAAGTGACCTTTGTACTGAAAGACGCGCCGAAAGCCCGTAAGAAATAATCCCCGAGTTTCTTGCATGCAACGTATCTGGTTATTGACATGTTTAGCGCTTATATCTTGCGGCTTGCAGGCAGCAGAGTCCACCGGCTTAGACGCCTACCAACCTAAGCCGGCGGTTCGCCTACAGCACCCCGAATGGGCGAAAAACGCTGTTATCTACCAACTCAACACGCGGCAGTTTACGCCTGAAGGCAGCTTCCGTGCAGCGGAAAAGCAACTGCCTCGATTGCATACATTAGGTGTAGATATTATCTGGCTGATGCCGATCAATCCGATTGGCTTGAAGAATCGCAAGGGCACATTAGGCAGCCCGTATTCGGTGAAAGATTACCGTGGCGTGAATCCAGAATTCGGCACACCTGCCGAGCTCAGGTCGTTCATTGATACTGCGCATCGTCTCGGCATGAAAGTCATCCTTGATTGGGTAGCGAACCACACCGCTTGGGATCACCCGTGGGTAACTCAGCACCCAGACTGGTATTCGCGCGACTGGAAGGGCGATTTCCAACCCACGCCGTGGTGGGACTGGCACGACATTATTAATCTGGATTACAAAAGCCCCGCGCTACGCAAAGAGATGACCGAATCGATGGTCTACTGGGTTCGAGAATACGGCGTGGACGGCTACCGCGCCGATGTGGCCGGCTTCGTGCCATTGGATTTTTGGGTGACTGCCCGCCACGAAATGGAAAAGGTGAAACCGGTGTTTCTATTAGCAGAATGGGAAACACGCGATATGCATTACGACGCATTCGACATGACCTACGCTTGGAGCTGGTTCGACGCCGTTTCAGCTATCAGCCAAGGCAAGGCCAAGCTCGATAAGCTATTTGTGTATTACTCGCACAACGAAAGCGCCTGGCCACGGCGTTCAATGCGCATGACCTATACCAGCAACCACGATGCCAATGCGTGGGAAGGCACCGATATCGAGAAATTTGGCACTGCGCTGCCGGCCGCAACGGTGCTGTCGTTTACTGGCGAAGGCATGCCACTTATTTACAACGGTCAAGAAGCTGGCAATCCAAAACGTCTGGCATTCTTCGAGAAAGATCCCATTGTGTGGCGCGAACACTCAATGAACACACTGTACACCGACCTAATTCGGCTACGCAAAAGTAACTCAGCGCTGTGGAATTCCGAGTGGGGTGCACGCATGATTAAGGTGCCGAACAGTACGCCTGAAGAAGTGCTTAGCTTCGTCCGCCAAAATACACACAACAAAGTATTCACGGTCATCAATTTCAGCGCAAAAACACAGAATGTGCGTTTCGATGAAGCGCTGCATCACGGCCAATACACAGAATTTTTCAGTGGCGTAAAAACCCAATTCCCGCAAGCACAGGAAATACAGTTGCCTGCATGGTCGTATCGGGTTTATATTTCGCCGTAGGGCGTACATTGTATTCATCTGATGTACTTCTCCAGTCAGATAGGTAGCACTGGCATACACCCAAATTGCCTATTCCCTCGTCCACTCATTCGACAAAGCTTCAGCCTGTTTCAGTACAAGCTCAATGGCTTCGTTCTCTTGATCTGGCGGGTATTTCCACTTTTGCAATGCGCGGCGAACAAGAATCCGTAGGCGTGCGCGAACGCTGTCACGGACTTGCCAGTCCACAGTGGTGCTATTTCTGAGTTTTTCAGTGATTTCAACGGCAATTTTTTTCAATATGTCATCGCCCAGCAAGCGCACTGCGCTTTCGTTGTTGGCCAAGGCATCGTAAAAAGCAATTTCATCCTTGCCTAAACCCAAGGCGGCTTCGCGTTCCATGCTGTCTTGAAACTCTTTCGCCATGGCAATCAGTTCTTCAATCACTTGCGCGGTTTCAATAGCGCGATTACGGTATTTTCGTAAGGTTTCTAACAGGCGGTCGCTGTATTTCTTTTCTTGCACCACGTTGCTGCGTGTATGGGTTCGGATTTCGTCGCGTAATAGTTTTTCCAACAACTCGACGGCAAAGTTCTTACTCTTCATGTTACGAACATCATTCATGAAGGCATCGTCGAGCAAGCCGATATTGGGTTTGTCCAAGCCAGCGAGCTTGAAAATATCATCTACGCCCTCTGAAATAACGGCATTGTCCAATATCTGTTTCAGTGCCGAGTTCTTTTCATCTTGCATGAGTTTTTTATCGACGGTGGTGTATTTGGTAATAACCGCTTTGATAGCCGAAAAAAAGGCAATTTCCTTCTTATGGTGGCTAGCTTCATCCAGAGTGCCACATAAGGAAAATGCCTTACTGATGGAAAGCACTGAATCCAGAAAGCGCTTTTTACCATCATCCAATCCTAGAATATGGTTTGCAGCAGGGACTAATAGCAAGGTGGCCTTTGTTTCAAAGTCTTTGTAATCGAATGCTTCACCATTGACCGTCGTAGCAAACATGCCGGCCACCACATCCAATTTTTCCAAAAGAATGGCCAAAGCTTCCAGCGCCATATTGGCAGGTCGGCCTTTACCATTGGATTCGGTGTAGGTTTTCAGGGCACTTTTTAATTCATTAGCAATGCCAATGTAATCCACCACCAAGCCGCCGGGTTTGTTTTTAAACACGCGGTTTACCCGAGCAATGGCCTGCATCAGGTTGTGGCCTTTCATCGGTTTGTCCACATACATCGTGTGTACGCAGGGCGCATCAAAGCCGGTCAGCCACATATCACGCACAATCACCAATTTCAATGGGTCTTTTGGATTTTTGAAGCGTTTTTCCAAGCGCTCCTTTTGTGTCTTGTTGTATACATGCGGCTGCAATAAAGCTTTATCGGATGCCGAACCGGTCATCACGACTTTAATGGCTCCGGCTTCAAGATCATCGCTATGCCAATCGGGGCGCAGGGCAATAATGGCTTGGTACAAATGCGCGCAGATCTCTCGGCTCATGCACACTACCATGCCTTTACCTTCAATAACCTCGTTACGGGCTTCAAAGTGTTTCACTAAATCGGCAGCCACTTCCCGTATGCGCGGCGTGGAACCAACCAGTTTTTCCAATGCCGCCCACTGACCTTTAGCTTTTTCACGAGCCGACAAGTCTTCTTCATCTTCAATGACGTCTTCAACTTCGTCATTCAGTACTGCGATAGCATCTTGATTAATATCCAGTTTTGCCAAGCGGCTTTCGTAATAGATAGGTACGGTAGCACCATCGTCCACAGCATCTTGAATGTCGTAAATGCTGACATAGTCTCCGAATACAGCGCGTGTGTCTTTGTCTTCGCTGGCAATTGGCGTGCCGGTAAAGCCGATGAAAGTGGCATTCGGAATGGCATCACGTAAATGCTTGGCGTAGCCGACTTTGTATTGGCCGGTTTTTTGATCGAGCACGGCTTTCAAGCCGTATTGGCTGCGATGCGCTTCATCGGAAATTACCACGACATTATTGCGTTCGGTTAGTACAGGATGTTTGTCTTCGCCTTCGACTACCGAGAATTTTTGTACTGTGGTGAAAATAATGCCGCCCGCTGGCCGTTTGGCGAGCAGTTCACGCAAATCATCGCGGCTTGTCGCCTGAATGGGCAATTGCTTGAGCAACATCCTAGCGCTGACGAAGTTGTCGAATAGCTGGCCGTCCAAGTCGTTGCGGTCGGTGACCACCACAATGGTCGGGTTTTGCATTTCGGCTTGCTGCAAAAGCTTTCCGGCATAACAGACCATGGAAATACTTTTGCCAGAACCTTGTGTATGCCATACCACGCCCGCTTTACCCGAACCCGGTATCACGTCTTTTCCATATGTAGCGCGGTCTTCGCCCTGGCGATTTTCAGGCACAGATGCAATTAAAGTCACTCGCACCGCTTCGCGTACCGCATGGAATTGGTGATAACCGGCAATCTTCTTGATCAGGTTGTCGCCGTCTTGTTCGAACAACACAAAATAGCGGATGTAATCCAAAAACAATTCGCGATCAAAAAAGCCGCGCACTATTTTTTCCAGTTCAAATTCGAGTAATGGTTTGTCGTTTTCGTTTTTTAATGTGCGCCAAGGCAGGAAGCGTTCCTTATCCGAAGTCAGAGAACCGACACGGGCGGTAATGCCATCAGAAACGACAAGCGCTTCATTGAATACGAACAAATCCGATATTTCATCTTTGTACGTTTGCAGCTGCTGGTAGGCATCCCAGATATCGGCGCCCTCATCAGCCATGTTTTTCAGCTCAATCACCGCCAAAGGCAGGCCATTGATGAACACCACCACATCCGGACGGCGAGGGATTTTGCTACCCTGCACGGTGAATTGATTTACTACCAGAAACTGATTATTTTCAATATGATTGAAGTCGATCAGTTGCGCGTGATCGTGGACTTTACTATCGCCCTGGGCGAATTCGACGGGTACGCCATCCAGCAACCAACGCTGAAATTGCAGATTGTTTTGGATTAGCAGCGGACTTTCCGGCTTGCCGAGCAAACCGAGCACCTGCTCTTCCAGCACGGAAACCGGAATATGCGGATTAATGCGTTGCAAGGCCGAGAGGAATCGCCCCGTCAAAATGACTTGCCGGTAATCGACTCGTTCTGGCGCATCACCATCGTGAGCCAAGTCAGGACCAAAAGCGACTTCGTAGCCGACATCACGAAACCAGTTGAGGCAGAGCTGTTCGAGTTGGTTTTCAGTGCTTGCCATTATTTAGAGATATACGCCTGTTCTGGATGATTAGGAATCGTAGGGTATTTGAGCCTTAATTTTTGAGCGCGTATCAATGGCTGCAAGTATTGTTTGCGCAGGAACTCGCCTGAACGATTCGTCAACTTTTCAAGCTCTTCAAGCTTGAGAGGGCTTTTACGGCAAAGCTCTAATAAAATAGTCTCGACTTGCTCTTTTGAAGCCCTCTTAGACGTGAAAATGGGATTGGCAATGACCATTAGTTCCTGCAAACCTCCGGAGCTAACATCCGGACCTCCTTGCCTAACATCCGGACCTGTCAGCGAATCAAGAATGTCGTTTACTTCATCCTCATGGCGAGAGCTTGCGAGGAAATAGATAGTACCTTTCCCTGTCCCTTCCTGAATCAAAAATTCTCGCTTCCTTAAACCGACTAAGAGCTTGGTCAGGTCACTAGGGTGAATATCCATAACACTCATCATTCTAGCGTGGTCAACTGTTTTTTCGATGTCTGCTGTTGCAAGTATGTATCGCTCGGAATCATTGAGCGCGTCAAATGCATGACCAAAATGATTTTTAAGGCTTTGAATTGTTTCTGTAGGCAGAAGGCTAAGAGTATGAAGCTCAAGTAATGTCTGTTCGTTTGGCTCACGTTTTTCGCGAATAAATGGTGGACGCCAATGCTGTTCGCGCCAGCCTTGATAAATGCGCGGTAGTCCAGAGCCCGCTTGTTCACCAAGACCAATAAAGCGGAACATCTGATGGAGTAAACGATTTCGGCAGTCACTTTCGGCGCCACGCATTGCAATTTCAAGGGGAACACGCATCAGCCCCGGATTTCGAAATCCGAACATATCCGGCCGTTTAACAACTAGGATCGAGGCTCTTCCAGAAAAGTCGGCATGAACTAAGGTGTTGACCAATGCCTCGCGCAAAGCTTTATGAACAGAAGTGTCATCCTGACGCTGATCACCTTGTAGCTCAAATGGTACTTTAAGATCAGCGGTTAATTTACGAATAACACGATGGTAAAAATCAAACAGATTTCCCGACCACTTTCCGTCGAGCGTCAATCGATCAATCCAGCCTGAACTTGCATTTGCTTCAGATCGCTCTTGATAGTCCAGAAGGTAGTTAGGGAAAGCTTGTTGTATAGATGATTGTTTTCCAAACATTAATAAACCGGCACGAGTAAGGCCCTCAACATTGCTATCTCGGTCTTTACGCCAGACACCAATATTGAATAAAAATTCGCCAAGCTCAACCTGGTTCCAAGGATGGTCAGGGTCACGTGAGGTGTAGATTTGTCGATAGCTCTTACACGACTCAATATCAAGATCATCAATAGTGTAGTTTTCCAAAACCATCGAATCGCGACTGTCTTCAATTTGCTCTGCAAGCATTCGCTTTGTCGATTCAATATCAAGTAGAACATCGCTACTATGCATTCTACGATATGAACCTGTCATGGGATTGTTGCGGATAAAAACGGGAGTCACTTTCCGCATCGCACGCGGCACATGAACATGAATGATGGATAATCCAGCAATGGAAATCACATGAACATTTTGCTCGCTTAATATGTTTGCACTGACTAATTGTCGATTATTCAAACCGTTCCACAATTCCAAAAGCACTTTGTCGACATTCTTAATGCCTGCCAGTTCAAATGACTGATCCTTGTTTTCACGCAGACCAAGAAAAATATCGCCTCCATCTGTATTGGCAAATGCGCTATACGACTCCCAGAAATCTTTTGGTAATTCGCCGCTGCCATCCCTGCCATTGGCAAGTTTGCATTCTATTTCGGTAGATTCGCGAAGGGCAGTAATATCGTCAAGTGAAAGAATTTCAATCATGGACAGATGCTCTCTTTATTCGCCAACGCGTCAGCTGACACATCGTCCGAAAAGTCATTCTTGAAGAATGACCAACCCCTACCATTGCCATATATTCTATTTATTACTTTATATTCAATGGGTTGCATGGGTTATAGGCCGGCTGTTCTGTCAGAAAAAGTATAGCTTATTTCTGACAAAAGTCCGCCTTCAAATTTCATAACGATTGATCCATGTAAAGGTTGCAGGTCAGGCAGGGCTTTTCGAATTGGCTTTCGGTGATCATAAATTGCCTAAATAATACGATTTATAAATTATTGGATTTTATCAATAATACTTTCTTTGAGCGATTGATATATAGGCATCGTTGGAGTGATAAGCGGTGCTAAGGTATCTCGCATAAATGCATCTGTATTGTTGCCACATCGCTGAAGTCCTAAGAGTTTTTTTAATTCGGTATAAATTTCGCCAGCAGCTGATTTCAAATCATCAGCAGCATTTCGACGAGTGGCGCTATTTGCCAGTGCCGTTTGTTTGATCTGGAGTGCATCATCAAGTAATTCTACTTTTTGCTCCCTAATAAGAAGAGCTTGGATTACGGAATCGTCAAAAAGGAAGGACTCGAGGTTGCGAAGTGAAAGTACAATCGCGCCGTTATTTTCTTTTTCTATAACCTCTTCATTTGTGAGGTCATCGCGATCAACCAAAGGATAAAATGTTGATGTCGGCAATATTTTATTTAATGCGTCTCTAACAGAAATACCTGTAGCTTGAACTTGAGAAGAAGAGCCGCCTGAGACAAATACAACATCTGGGAAATGAGTTCCGAGAATTCGATTGTAGATTTCAGCATCAAAATCCTTCCTGCGAGTACCGGTTGTTGAGCCTTCGCAGATGACTACACATTTTGGTGAAATTCTTTGTGATAAATCGTCAAGTGTTATCGATAATAGCTTTTCCCAAGTGACTCTGTTTAGATTGCTTGGCACTAGCTCATGAGGAGCGTCTGGTTCTATGCCGTCAAAATCTATTAAGCAGACTGATGTTGGGCTTGTAGCTATCATCTCTTGCGCTGCTCGGAGCACTCCAAGCGAATGTGTCGTAACCCAGAGCTGGCAAGTATCAGGAAGAATCTTGACCATTTCTTTTAATAGCGACCCCTGAACCCTTGTATGTAGGTGCGTCTCTAATTCGTCGACGCAATAAATTGCGTCTTTATAAAAACGTTTCTTTGTATGCAGATCTAGAAGTAAATCAAATGCAGCTTTCTCACCGCCAGAAAGATTTTTATAATGATAGGATTTTGCAGTTCCTTTTTCAAAAGAAAAAGTACCAGAGCTAAGAGGGTCAGAAATATTATTCAAGATAAGGTCGCCAAACACGCATTTCATAGAGTCGCGGATTTCACCGATTAATTCTTCTCGCAATATGCGCACAGATTTCGTGTCATTCGCCTCGTTGTATACGCCAGCCATTGTGTCGTAAATAAGGCGGCGATAGTTATCCGACACAGTTTGGTCATTGTCTATAATTCTTGCAATGCGTATCTCTTCCGAAGGAACTGATGGACGATTTATACCATCCACGTGGAAATCTGGATCATTTCTATAAGCAGTTCGTATATACAAGTTGCCTTTAGTGGGCTGCGCTCCATCGTGCAGCGAAACAACTACTGTTTGATTCCAATCAAACTCAGCATCAATATCTTTACGAAAGTATTCATGGTCACTATTAATCCCGAAGCCGACTCTACTTCGATACCAGTGAAGGAACGCATCAAACAATGATGATTTACCGCAACCGTTTGGGCCTACTATTACTACTAACTTGGCTGATTGTGGAATATCCCTAATCATTAGATCGCTAAATCGTCTAAAGTTCTTAAGCTTTATAGATGACACTCTCATTGTATTTTCTCATTCGCAGTTAGTTCGCCAGAAAGCAATTTTGGTAAAAGCAAATCCCTATTAGATGCCAAAGTAACAATCTCTTCTTCGAGTACACGTATTTTTTCATCTATAGGAGCTACCATAGATGAATAGTTTTTCAATACAGCAATAGATGGGACTATTACTCTCAATGACTTCAAATCTTTTTGGTTTATCGAACCAAATACTGTTCCTTCTGAATTAAAACTTACAAATGATACTGCAAGATTTTTAAGCACATAATACGTATATGCTTCGCATCCGGATTTATGTCTGATTGCAGAAATGCCGCGACCAATACAACAATCAGACACAGCCTTGTTCACATCACCAACTGGCGCTCTAACGCTCAGCAAGGTATCGCCTTTTTTTGCTAGTCTTGTTGGCGCAGTACAATAAATTCGATTAACTGGATACCGCCAACCAAAATCTGTTCTTCCTTGAAAAAAGCAAATTCCTTCGCCAGTTTGATTGTAGGTATCTCCTGGTGGAGATTGTCCCATCGTTACATCAAATTCATTTCCAATGTTACTTAGGCGCCAGCCCTTCGGCATCAACCCCAACTCAGACTCTTCAAACTCATCCGGAAACAGAGCCGCAGTTTCCGCATCCATGCCTTCAGGTTGGCGGCCTTCCATTTTGGCGCGGACTGGGTCGAAATCGACAAACCAGGATTTGAAGATTGCTTGCGCCATTTGTTCAAGGGTTCGATTGATTTGTTGGTTTGAATTTATTTTTTCATCGAATCTAGAAAGAATGTCGCCAATTGCTTTCCGTACTTCTTTTGGGGGCAAGGGAATTTCAAATTCTGTAAGCGATTGCCAGCTTACACGCTGCCGACCAGATGTTCCTTCCATTCTTGCGCGTGCAAAGGCGCGGAATTCTGGGTGACGTGCAATGTAGTAGACAAAATCTTCATCGTGCTCTTTGTCCTTGGCGGCCATGACAATAAATTCTGTCGAGCCGTGTGCAGATTCGTTTTCATTTAGAGAAGATACTTTTGCCGTTTTGCCATTTTCTAAGCATGGAGTGATTCTTGCGAATAAGGTGTCACCATTTTTAAATTTACTTCCAGAACCAATAAACTCTCTAGTTCCAATTTCTTCAATTTCTTTAGCGCTTGTAGGTAAAGCAGCCATGTCGACGAATGGAGCGATATCCCCTTTTTTAATTTTACGTGGGGGGTTGAAATCTACAATTTCTGTAATAGATGCGATTGGCCAGTTAGAACTCATATCCCAACCTCGCCAGATTCATTCGAATCTGATCTTCCAACATTGCACTTTCTGCAAACTGGATTTTGAGTTGCGATGCTAATCGCTGCATTTTCTCAGCAAATTCTTCACCATCATCTTCAATGTCAGCAGCTCCAACATAACGGCCCGGAGTCAAAACATGGTCATGCTTA
>JAYTVJ010000041.1:0-6993 GCA_043744535.1 Arenimonas sp. | reverse complement strand
ACAGATCTTCCAAGCGTGCGAGGAGTTGGACATGGCCGTCTTCGTGCATCCGTGGGACATGATGGGTGCGGAACGCATGGACAAGTATTGGATGCCCTGGCTAGTGGGCATGCCGGCCGAACAATCGCGTGCCGCGTGCGCGCTCATTTTTGGCGGCGTGCTTGAGCAATTTCCTAATTTAAAAATTGCCTTTGCGCATGGCGGCGGTTCGTTCCCCTATACTATCGGCCGCATCGAACATGGCTTCAATATGCGCCCAGATTTAGTGGCCATCGATAACCCGCATAATCCGCGCGACTATTTTTCAAAATTGTATTTTGATTCTTGCGTGCATGATGATCGTGCTTTGAAATACCTGATTGATACAGTAGGCATTAAACGCGTGATGCTCGGCACCGATTATCCATTTCCATTGGGCGAACAAAAACCCGGCTCCGGCATCCTCGCGCAAGGCCTAAGCGAACAAGATGAGCAGCAGCTTTTTCACCACACCGCGCTTGATTGGCTTGGCTTGCACGCTAGGCATTTTGCACTATGAGCGCCCTATTTACCGAACAATATGCCCAACAACTGGATGCGCAGGATGCGTTATCCCATTTCAGAAATGAATTTCACATTCCTGAAATTAACGGCGTTCAGCAGTTGTATTTCTGTGGTAATTCGTTGGGCTTGCAGCCCAAATCGGCGCGCGCCGCCATTACCCAAGAGCTTGATGATTGGGCCACATTTGGCGTTGAAGGGCACTTCCATGCTAAGCATCCGTGGATGCCGTATCACACCGAACTGCGCGATTTGCTAGCAGAATGCGTTGGCGCAAAATCGATTGAAGTGGTGGCAATGAATTCGTTGACAGTTAACCTACATCTACTGATGGTTAGCTTTTACCAGCCCACTGCCGAACGCCCAGCGATTATTATTGAACAAGGCGCGTTTCCTTCGGATCGCTATGCTGTGGAGTCGCAAATTCGCTTCCATGGCTTTGATCCGGCGGAATGTTTAATCGAAATCTCAGCGGATCAATCAACCGGTTTAATCGATGCGCAGGCTTTAGAAAACGTGATGAAAGCGCACGGCCATCGTGTGGCACTCATTCTCTGGCCTGGCGTTCAATACCGCACTGGTCAAGCATTTGACTTGCAAGCTATCACTGAACTTGGGCATTTTTACGACAGTACAGTTGGCTTCGATTTAGCGCATGCGGTGGGTAATATGCCGCTGCAATTGCATGCAAGCGGTGCTGATTTTGCAGCGTGGTGCAGTTACAAATATTTAAACTCCGGCCCCGGCTCCATTGCCGGCGCATTTGTGCATGAACGCCATGCACAAGCTGATTTACCGCGTTTTCATGGCTGGTGGGGCAATCAGCAGGACTCACGCTTTAAAATGGCAGCACAATTTAAGCCTGCACTAGGCGCAGATGCTTGGCAACTGAGCAACCCACCTATTTTTGCTATGGCGCCATTGCGTGCCTCATTGGAAATTTTTCAAGCGGCGGGCTTTGCAAACCTGCGTGCAAAATCGATACAGCTCACTGCCTATCTTGAAGCCTTGATTGAGCAAGAACTCAGTTCGGTTATTCGCAGCCTTAGCCCTAAAGCCGTTGAACAGCGAGGCTGTCAGCTTTCGTTGCAGGTGTTGGCGGGCCGTGAGCAAGGCCGACGTTTATTCGATTATCTAATGGCCCACCACATTATCGGCGATTGGCGTGAACCTGATGTAATACGACTCTCGCCCACCCCGCTTTATAACCGTTTCAGTGATTGCTTCAAAGCTGTGCAGTGCATTAAACAATGGGCAAATCTGCCATGAAACAACAGAACATTCATATTATTGGCGCTGGCTTGGCCGGCGCTTTATTGGCTATTTTATTGGTGCAAAAAGGCCACCGCGTTAAAGTGTTCGAAAAGCGCGCAGACCCTAGAAAGACGGGCATGGAAGGTGGCCGTTCAATTAACTTGGCATTGGCCTATCGTGGCTTATATGCCTTGCAGCAAGCCGGTTTAGACGATGAAATCATGCCGCAAGTGGTGATGATGCGCGGCCGTATGGTGCACGACATACAGGGCAATAACCACTTCCTGCGCTATGGAAAAGATGACTCCGAAGTGATTTGGTCGGTGCATCGTGGCCGTTTAAATTTAGCGCTGATTGAAGCGGCTGAACAGCAAGGTGTGCATATTGAATTCGGAGCAAAAATTGAACAGCTTGATGTGAGCAACAAAATATTTCATTACACACAAGATGATGTAACACATACAGAACACTATCAACAATTGCTTGGCACTGATGGTGCAGGCTCATCAGTGCGCTATGCCTTGGTTAAGCAAAGATTGATTCACGAAAAAATTGAATCGCTAGGGCATAATTACCGCGAGTTGGAAATTGCGCCTAGCCAAGATGGGGGCTTTAAACTAGAAGCCAATGCATTGCATATTTGGCCGCGTGGCCGGTTTATGTGTATTGCACTGCCGAACACCGAAAAAAGTTTTACGGTGACCTTGTTTCTTCCCGCCAAAGGTGAAACCAGCTTTGCTGCTATTCAATCAGCGGCATCCGCTAGAACATTCTTTGCGCAATATTTTCCAGATGCGCTGAACATAGTCGAAGATTTTGACAACGATTGGACGAATAATCCAGAAAGCTCGCTGTCTACTTTGTACCTGAATACCTGGCATTACCAAGACAGCATTGTTTTGCTTGGCGACGCAGCACATGCCATGGTGCCGTTCCATGGCCAAGGCATGAATTGTGCTTTTGAAGATTGCTTAGCTTTGGTTGAAGCGCTTGATCAGCATGAAAATTGGGTCGATGTGATCACAGCATTTGAAGCACAACGCATGGAAAATGCCGCCGCCATTCAAGCAATGGCATTAGAAAATTATGTGGAAATGCGCGATAAAGTCGATGATGAGCAGTTCTTATTACAACGAACACTCGAACGTAAACTAGCTGACTTGCATCCCGAACGCTTCGTGCCACGTTATTCCATGGTGAGTTTCCAGCGCGTGAGCTATGCCACTGCATATACGCGCGGAAAAATCCAACGTCAGATTTTACTGACACTCACTGAAGGCAAAACCGATATTCAAGACATTGATTATGCCTTAGCATCAGAACTTATTCTGCAACAGCTAGAGCCTCTGCATGCCTAACACCTTCCTTTGGTACGATTTAGAAACTTTCGGGCGCGATTGCCGAAGCACACGCATTTCACAATTTGCCGGTATTCGTACCGATGAAAATTTAAATCCTGTGGATGAACCACTTTCGATTTTTTGCCAGCCAGCCGATGATTTTCTGCCAGAACCGGAAGCCGCGCTTATCACCGGTATCACACCGCAATTTGCCGTGCAGAAAGGCGTGTGTGAAGCCGATTTTATGGCGCAACTGCACGAACAATTCAGTCAAGTCAACACCTGCGCGCTGGGCTACAATTCCATTCGTTTCGACGATGAATTTATTCGCTTCGGCTTATACCGTAATTTTTTTGACGCCTACGAACGCGAATACGCGGGCGGCAATTCGCGTTGGGATTTGCTCGATGTGATGCGTATGGTGTACGCACTCAAACCAGACGCACTGAACTGGCCACTGCGTGAAGACGGCATGCCAAGCTTTAAGCTTGAGCATTTAGCCAAAGCCAATAATGCCTTCGAAGGCAGCGCCCACGAAGCGCTGTCGGATGTGCGCAGTTTAATTAATTTGGCGCGTCTAGTTAAACATGCCTCGCCAGCTCTATGGCAGCATTGCTTGGATTTGCGCGATAAAAACGTGGTGGCTGGCAAGCTGGCTATCCATAAAAACCAGCGCATATTGCATGTTTCGGGGCAGTTCTCAGCCGCGCACGCATGCACAGGTTTGATGTTGCCGCTAATGCCACACCCACTGATTAAAACCCGTACCATCGCAGTTGAGCTTCGACCAGAAGCCTTGAAATTAATAGATTACAGCTTGGAGCAGATTGAGCAGAATATTTTCACTAAATTCAGCCAATTGCCGGAAGGCGAAACGCGCATTGGCTTGAAAGAAATTCACCACAACCGCTGCCCCGTCGTTTTCACACCCGATGACGCCAAAACACTTGGCTTACAACTGGATTTTACGCGCTTAAATATAGATATCAAACAAGCCAAAGATATTCATACAGAGCTCAATGCCGCGTCTGAAACCATCATGCATAAGCTCGCCAAGGTATTCGCCAAACAACGCACGTTTGACAATAGCGACCCAGATGGCGCGCTCTATTCAGGTTTTTTTGATAAAGCCGATAAAACAAAGTTCAGCAAAGCGCGTAGCAGCAAAGGCCAAGCGGAACTGGTGTTTAATGATGCACGTTTAAGCGAACTGTATTTCCGCTACAAAGCCCGCAACTGGCCAGAAAGCTTAAACAGTGCAGAACGTGCGCTTTGGCAAAGCCATAAAAACCCGCGCTTAAGCCCAGACGTCATCAACGCCTATTTAGCGCAATGTGAAGCATTGAAGAATGATAACCCCGAACATACCGAGGTATTGCAGGCCTTGCAAGATTGGGCAACACGCATATCAATGTAGGGGCGCCGCTTGCTGCGCCCAACATGGCGCGCCGACATGTTTACGACCACCGCATTTACGCGTAAATTACGCTTATGGTTTTGTTGAATCGCCCGCGTTTAATTCTGCTTTGTGGCTTAATGGCTGGCTTTATGGTGGGCACTAGTTTTGCTGCCGCGCCTATCGATACCAGTAAGTTAACGGTGTTTCGTTGTGTCGACAGTAAAGGTAAAGTGAGCTTGCAAGATATGCCGTGTGCAAGCGCAAGCAAGCAAGAAACCTTGATTATGCAAAAACCCAAGGATGCGCCTATGCCTAGAGCCATTACACCGCACCCTGCGGCGCCTGCAACCCATCCGTTGCCGCCAATTGAAATAGCCGCGCCACCCATCCCCGCGCCAAAATTGTATCGCTGCATAGATTTTGATGGCAAAGTGCGTGACGCCGAATATTACGATCCGAAACCACGCTGCGTACCACTTTGGGTGCTGGGTTACCAAACACGCAGCGATTCCTGCCGTTGGGTCGAAGATTCCTGCGTGCGCTACGAAGGCAGAGCACTTTGCCAGCGTTGGGAAGACAAAGCAAAACAAGCCGAACTGGATGTGAGCCATGCCTCGAGCAGCGACGCGCCTTTTTTGAAATCAGAATTGGCACGCTTCACGCAGATTGTGCAAAGCAGTTGCCGTTGGTAGGGGCACGGCATGCCGTGCCCGCATTTAATGTTTAATCATAATGTGCCGGATGGATGTGTAATCCTCTAAACCGTACATCGACATATCTTTGCCATAGCCAGATTGCTTTGAGCCACCGTGCGGCATTTCGCTGCATAGCATGAAATGCGTATTAACCCACGTGCAGCCGTATTGCAGCTCAGAACTCACCCGCATCGCTTTGCTGATGTCGGATGTCCATACCGACGAGGCTAAGCCGTAGTCGCTGTCATTGGCGAATTGAATGGCTTGATCCACATCGGAAAAACGCGATACCGAGACCACCGGCCCAAACACTTCCTTGCGGACAATTTCATCGGCTTGCATGGCGCCTGCAATAACGGTTGGCTGGTAGAAAAAGCCACCGCCCTCGCCGGCCGCGCCGCCGGTGGTAATTTCAAGATGTTTTTCTGTACGGCAACGATCGATAAAATCCACCACGCGCTGTTGATGCGCTTGGCTAACCAATGGGCCCATCTCAACGCCGTCTTCGTCTTGCGTACCAACTTTAATACTCGACACAGCGGATGTTAAATCGGCGACGAAGTTTTCATAGGCATTGTCTTGCACATAAATTCGGCATGCTGCGGTGCAATCTTGCCCGGCATTGTAATAGCCGAATGTACGAATACCTTCCACAGCACTTTGAATATCGGCATCATCGAAAATAATCACCGGTGCTTTGCCGCCCAATTCCAAATGCGTGCGCTTTAGCGTGCGCGAAGCCACTTCCAACATTTTCATACCCGTTGCTATCGAACCCGTCAGCGAAATCATCCGCACTTCCGGCGCATTCACCAAAGGCTCGCCCACTGTTTGGCCGCGGCCAAACACGATATTAATCACACCTGCAGGAACAATATCGGCAATCAATTCAAAAAAACGCAATGCGCTAAGCGGCGTAATTTCAGAAGGTTTCAACACCAAACAATTGCCCGCCGCCAACGCTGGCGCCATTTTCCATGCCGCCATCATTAATGGATAATTCCACGGCGCAATCGACGCGATAACGCCGATTGGGTCGCGGCGAATCATAGACGTATGGCCAGGCAGATATTCCGCCGCCGCTGAGCCATTCAAACAACGCGTCGCACCGGCAAAGAAACGGAACACATCAGCGATGGCCGGAATTTCATCATTCAGCGCTGCGCTGTAAGGTTTGCCGCAGTTCAGCGATTCCAAATGTGCGAGCTCTTCGGCATGCTGTTCAACACGCGCAGCAATCTGCAGAAGCACACTGGCACGATCTTTCGGGGTTTGCTTACCCCAAGCAGCCAAAGCCTTATCGGCGCTTTTAACCGCAGCGCTTACTTGCGCGGCGCTGGCTTCTGAAATCTGTGCGAGCACTTGGCCGGTAGCCGGATTAAAAACTGAAAACAATTCGCCTTGCCCGGCGACTAATTGACCATTAATAAGCATCTGCGTTTGCATGGCACTTCTCCTGTTTACTTGCCCGCTCCGGCCACGGAGTCGGTATCTTTGGTTAAATAATACGCGCCTAAAATCGGCACCATGGTGATTAGCATAACCATCAGCGCCACCACATTGGTAATGGGCGTGTCGCGCGGTTTTGATAATTGATTGAGCAGCCAGATCGGCAAAGTGCGTTCACTGCCTGCGGTGAAGGTAGTCACAATAATTTCATCAAAGCTGAGCGCAAATGCCAACATGCCGCCAGCCAATAAGGCGGTGGCGATATTCGGCAGAATTACATAGCGAAAAGTCTGAAAGCCATCGGCACCCAAATCCA
>JAYTVJ010000040.1:0-7018 GCA_043744535.1 Arenimonas sp. | reverse complement strand
GGTCCCAGACCCGCCCAATGATTTCGGCCGGTTTATGGGCGGGGATTTGTGGTTTATGGATGGGTATTTCCGGTATATGGGCGAACATTTCCGGTATATGGGCGGGTCTGGGACCCGCCCCTACAACCGCCAATTATATTCCCCTTCAACATGAAGGGGTGGCGCGAAGCGACGGGGTAGTCAACCAAACGCCTCTAAGCGCGCTAGCGCATGCGGCCACAGCGTATCGCGGTGCACGCTGCGGAAAAAATTCAGATGGCCAATAGATTTTGCGCCGAAATCAGCCGGTTTCAGGGTTTCCATCACATTGGTTTTGGCGTTTGGATAATGCACCTGCAAGGCAGAAACCGCTTCCGGCGTGCCCCAGGCATCGTCAGCAATCTGATAAAGATGCAAATGGCCGGTGAATTTTGCGGCGTTGCCGCGCGCATCAAACTGCGGTGCATCAAACACAAAACCCGGGCTTTTCGCCCATTGTGCGAATTCCTGGCCCAGTTTTGCCGGTAGATCATGCGTTAAACCCGCCCAACCGGGCCAATAGCCTAGCAAAGAGGTCGTTGCAGGCACTAAAGTGTTCCATGTTAGCCAATGCCCGTAACGGTATGGCCGCGCCATCAAGGCCCAATACGCCGAAAGCGCGGCGATGCCAAGAATTCCATCTATTCGATGACTGGCGCGCGTGGTGCCCGGCATCCAGCCACCCACGCTGTGGCCCACAATAAACAGTGGCTGACTGGGGAATTGCGCATGCATGAAATCGATCACCGCCGGATAATCCTGTTCGGCCCAATCGCTGAAGCCAACGTTTTTATAGTCACGAATCGGGCGCAGTAATGATTGCCCAACCCCACGAAAATCGAAACTGAGCACATCGAAGCCTTGCTCCGCTAAATACGTACAAAATTTGATGTAATACGTTTGCGCAACCGCGGTGGCGGGCCCAACAATCACACTGCGCTCGCGTTTTTTGTTTGGCGCGGCGGGAAACAAATGCGCAATCAAATGATCGTTGCCATCAACAGCAATTTGAATCATGTCCATCATTCAATCCTGTAGGGGCGCATCGCGATGCGCCCGTTGAATTTACGGCGATACCTGGGCGCAGCAAGCAGCGCCCCTACGAAATGTTCGGTGTATCACGATTCACCTTAAACCACGATGCATACAGGGCTGGCAGGAAGAACACGGTTAGCAAGGTGGCCACAATCAGCCCGCCCATGATGGCAACCGCCATTGGGCCGAAGAACACACTGCGCGACAAGGGAATCATTGCTAGCACAGCCGCCAATGCGGTTAACACAATCGGCCTAAAGCGGCGCACGGTGGCATCAATGATGGCCTGATATGGGGTGTGTCCGGCATCAATATCATCATCAATCTGGCCAACCAAAATCACCGAATTACGCATTATCATGCCACTCAGCGCAATGGTGCCTAGCATCGCCACAAACCCGAACGGTACGCGGAATATTAGCAAGAATGCAGTCACCCCAATCAAGCCCAGTGGCGCGGTTAACAGCACCATAAAGGCACGGCGGAAACTTTTCAATTGCAGCATCAACAAGGTCATTACCACCAGCAAAAATAATGGCATACCCGCGGCAACCGATTTTGAGCCACGTCCGGAATCTTCCACTGTGCCGCCGGTTTCCAGCAAATAGCCGCTTGGCAAACTGGCACGAATACCTGCAAGTGTTGGCAATATTTGCCCAGTCACGGTCGGCGGTGTCGCATCGTCAAGCACATCGGCGCGCACTGTGATGGTTGGCAGGCGATTGCGATGCCAGATAATGCCGTCTTCCATGGTGTATTCAAGTGTTGCAATTTGCGACAACGGCACGCTTGCGCCCGAATCAACCGGCACAGCAAGACTATCGAGTAAATCCAGAT
Organism: Arenimonas sp.; assembly: GCA_043744535.1. Classification (GTDB taxonomy): domain Bacteria; phylum Pseudomonadota; class Gammaproteobacteria; order Xanthomonadales; family Xanthomonadaceae; genus Arenimonas. The sequence continues at coordinate 5,128 of JAYTVJ010000040.1, read as the reverse complement.
TAATACGTTCGTTTTCTGGGCCGCGCAGTAATATTTCAATCAGCTCGTTGCCTTCGCGGAACGTGCTGACATTGGTGCCCGACAGTGAGCCACGCAAAAATGCCGCCAAGTTTGTTGAGGTGATGCCTAAAGCACGCGCACGGTCTTGATCAATATTCAAGCGCACCACTTTGCTGGGCTCATCCCAATCTAAATTCACATTAGCCACATGCGGGTTTTCACGCACTTTGTCAGATACGGCGCGCGCCAAGCGCTTCACTTCATCAATATGCTCGCCAGACACCCGAAACTGCACAGGAAAGCCTACTGGCGGGCCATTTTCCAAACGTGCCACACGCGATTGTACGGTCGGGAATTTTTTAGCCATCAAATCAATCAGCCAATGCCGAACGTCTTCGCGCGACTCAATATCTTTGGTTAGAATCACGAATTGAGCAAGATTGGTTTGCGGTAATTTTTGATCGAGCGGCAGATAAAAGCGCGGCGAACCGGCGCCAATATGGCTAACGTAATTGACCAAATCTTTGCGTTTAGCAAGTTCCGCTTCCAAGGCATAGGCCATGCGTTGCGTATCTTTCAGCGAAGCGCCTTCGGCCAGTTCCACATCCACCATCAGTTCAAGGCGGGTTGAGGATGGGAAGAATTGCTGTGGCACAAATCGGAACAACAATACCGCCACCACAAAAGCCACCACAGTAAAGCTGATTACGGTACGGCGATGATCAACACACCAAGACACCCACTGTTTTAACTGTCGGTAAAACGTCGAATCATACGGATCTTTGTGTGCATGCGCTGATTCGGCAAACCAGCTTTGCATACGTGCTGGCAATAAAAGCGCTAGACGCTGTTTCATGCGCGCGGTTTTTTTATTCGGCGCTGTTTCTGTGTGTGCATCCGGCAGCAAGCGGTAGCCTAAATATGGAATAAAAATAACCGCCGCAACCCAACTAAGCAACAAAGCAATAGTAACCACTTGGAAAATAGAACGGGTGTATTCACCGGTTGAAGAATGCGCGGTGGCAATGGGTAAAAATCCGGCGGCGGTAATCAGTGTGCCGGTTAACATGGGGAAAGCGGTGCTGGTATACGCGAACGAAGCCGCCGACAAACGATCGAAGCCTTGCTCCATTTTTACGGCCATCATTTCAACGGCAATAATGGCATCATCCACCAATAAGCCCAGGGCCAAAATCAAAGCGCCTAAGGAAATTTTATGCAAACCAATATTGAAATAAAACATCACCGCGAAGGTCATCGCCAACACCAGTGGAATAGACAGCGCAACCACTAAGCCTGGGCGTTTGCCCAGCGAGAAAAAGGTGACTAAAAGCACCACCGCAACAGCTTCAGCAAGCGACTTCACAAACTCACCCACGGAATGCTTCACTGCCGCCGGCTGATCGGATACTTTTTCTAAGCTGATGCCAGCCGGCAGCGTTTTCTGCAAGCGTTGGAATTCATCCTCTAAACTTTCGCCAAGCGCGATAATATCGCCACCCTTACGCATAGACACCGCAATGCCAATACCTGGCTTGCCCATAAAGCGCATTTTTGGTGTTGCTGGGTCGGAGAAGCCGCGCGAGATTTCCGCAATTTCGCCTAAACGAAAATTACGACCACCAGCGCGCACCGGGAAATTGCGAATTTCGTCAATCGAGGTGAAGGCGCCGCTTACCCGCAATTGCACACGATCGGTTTTTGTTTCAAAAAAACTGCTGAAATTCACCGCATTCTGTGCTTCGATGGCCTGCTGCACTTGGTACATTGACAAACCAAGCGTGGCTAATTTGGTATTGGATAATTCAATCCAGATTTTTTCGTCTTGTAAGCCAATTAACTCAACTTTGGCAACATCCGGCACACGATGCAAATCGAGCTCAATACGTTCTGCGTAGTTTTTAAGTGTTGCGTAGTCAAAACCATCGCCACTAAGGGCATAAATATTGCCGAAATTATCGCCGAATTCATCGTTGAAAAACGGCCCTTGCACGCCTTGTGGCAAGGTATAGCGCATATCACCCACTTTTTTGCGCACCTGATACCAAAGCTCCGGCACTTTATCGGAATCCATGGCATCTTTGGCCATAAACATAATCATCGATTCGCCCGGCTTGGAATACGACCGCAGAAATTCGTATTGGCCAGTTTCCAGCAATTTTTTCTCAATGCGATCGGTCACTTGCTGACTCACTTCATCAGCTGTTGCGCCCGGCCAAAAAGTACGTACAACCATCACTTTAAAGGTGAACGGTGGATCTTCCGATTGACCAAGACGCTGATAGCTGAAAATGCCAATCAGCGCCAACACCAGCATGGCATAGCGCACCAATGTGCGGTTTTTAATGGCCCAAGCCGAGAGATTGACACTCATAATGGCTTGCCAGTTGCGCCGAAATTCAGCGGCCGGTTGTCTCGATCCACGGCGCTAACGGTTTCATTGTCGCGCAACAAATGCACGCCAGCTTGCACAATCCACTCATTTTGCGCAATGCCTTGGCTGATTTCAGCCACTTGCGCGCCATAGCGTGAAACCGTGACCGCACGTTTTTGGATGCGTGCGCTTTTTTCATCAATAACCCAGACGGCTGGCTTGCCATTAATCTCCGTTAATGCCGATAAAGGCACTGACAAAATTGCGCTCTGTGCATTTGAAAATAATACCCGAGCGCTTTGGCCTAATTGGGTTGGTGCATCGGCTTCATCCAAGGCCACGCGCACCGCATAAGTGCGTGTAAGTTCATCGGCGCTGCCGGCAATTTCGCGGATTTTTGCTGCGTATTTTTTACCCGGCTGCGTCCATAATTCAACCCAAACCACTTGCCCAAGCCGAAGTGTTGGCAAATGCTGTTCCGCGACTGAAATGGCAATGTCGCGCGCGCCATCGGCCGCAAATACAAACACCGTTTGGCCAGCCGCCACCACCTGCCCTGCCTCTACTAGCCGCTTACTGACGATACCTGCGCTGGGTGCGCGAATCACTGCATAGGAAGCCTGATTGGCATTTACTTTTGATTGCGAGATGGCCTGCTGATAGCGCGATGCGGCTGCATTTGCCTGCGCTACTTTGGTGTCGTATAGCGATTGCGAAACCAGCTGTTTGGCAACTAAGTCACGATAGCGGCGTAGCTCGGATTGCGCCAGATCGCGGTCTGCTTTCAAGGCCTGCACCGATGAATTAGCGGCTTGGCTTTGCAGGTTTAAATCTTGGTCATCGATGCGTGACAATAGTTGCCCGGCCTGCACACGCGCGCCAGAATCGACATACCGATTAGCCACCTTGCCCGATACCCGAAACGCTAAATTGACTTCCTGACGGGCACGTACTTCACCTGAAAACACCTGCGCTTCTGCATCGGCGCTGTGCGGCTGAGTAACTAAAACCACGCGCTTTTCAACGGGCTTCTGATCGCCAGCACAGCCACTAACAACAAAGCCAATACAGGCCGCCAGTATAATTATTCGCAAGGGGGTGTGAGTCATCTGAATAATCCGATTTAGTGTACTGAGCGGTATACTATCATTATACTGAACTAATTGGTACACTAATGTGATGAGCACGCGAAAACCTACCCTCGGCCGTCCCAAAAACCTCAAGAAGCGTCAAGCCATCTTGCAGGCCGCGGCCGAGCTATTCCCACTAAAAGGCTTTGCCAGCGTAAGCATGATGGAAATTGCGGAGATGGCTAATGTCTCAAAGCTCACTTTATACAGCCATTTCGCCGATAAAGACGACTTGTTTGCACAAAGTGTTATTGATTGTTGCGAACAGCAATTGCCAACCAGCAGTTTTCAGCTGCCGGCCGGCTTAAGCTTGCAACAAGCACTTATTGCCATTGGCAATGGTTTTTTAGATTTGGTGATGGACGAAAAAGCCATCAGCCTGCACCGCATGATGATTGCGCAATCCAGTATCGATAAAGAGCATTCCGCGTTATTTTTCAAAGCTGGCCCTGAGCGCATGTTATCGGAAATGCAAGCGTTGCTGGTTAAAGCCAACGCCAGTGGCCGTCTTAGCATTGCGCAGCCAAAGCAGGCCGCGCAACATTTCTTCTGTCTGCTAAAAGGCTTAAGCCATATGCGTGTACTGATGGGCTTGAGCAAACCACCGGGCAAAAGTGCGCGTGAAAAACACGTCAAGGAAGTGGTGGCATTGTTCATCCGTGCTTTTCAGCCTGAACAGCCGCTTCAGGAATGACTTATGGCACGTTTTAAAGCCAGCAATTACGCAGATAATCACTTACTGAATACACGCAAAAGGCTTACACTATGCATCTTGCGAAAGGAAACCGAACATGACACTGAATGTTGAACAAGCCCGACACGCCATGATTGAACAACAAGTTCGGCCATGGAATGTGGTTGACTTGCAAACCTTGGATGCATTGAGCGCCGTTGCGCGTGAAAAATTCGTGCCGGCGCAATACAAAAACCTTGCCTTTACCGATACCGCGTTGCCCATTGGCCATAATCAATGGATGTTTAAGCCCGTGCTTGAAGGCCGTATGTTGCAAGCGTTGCAGCTTAAGGCCGACGATGATGTGCTACTCATTGGCACCGGCTCCGGTTTTATCACTGCCTGCTTAGCCCATATGGTGCGCGCGGTTACCAGCATTGATATCCATGCCGATTTCATTGAGTCTGCGAAAGCAACGCTCAAGCAACTTGAATTCACCAATGCACAATTTGAACAAGCCGATGCATTACATTTTCAGCCTAGCCATCAGTTTGACGCTATTGCCGTTACCGGCGCGGTGGCTGAAATTCCAGAATCGTTCAAGCAATGGCTGCGCCCCAACGGCCGTTTGTTTGTGATTCACGGTGCATCGCCCGTTCAAGAAGCAGTTTGCATCACACGCATTGGCGACACATTCACTACCGAAAGTTTATTCGAAACCGATGTGCCATTTTTAATTGGTGCGGCGCCAAAAGCACTTTTCACACTTTAATTTTGAGGAATTCCGCATGCGTTTTAAAGCGACACCTTTAGCATTAGCCACCGCCATTGCGCTGTGCAGCTCACCCAGCTTTGCCGTTGACTTGATGCAGTCCTACACGCAAGCGCGCCAAAGCGATCCGACATTGGCGATCAGCGAATCGCAAAACGACATCTCAAAAGAAGGCGTGG
>JAYTVJ010000039.1:0-7099 GCA_043744535.1 Arenimonas sp. | reverse complement strand
ATATGCCTACGCATACCATGTAATGCGCCGCGTTTAAGCAGGAACATGTATGCGTTATGCACTCGCACTGGAATATGATGGCAGCGATTTTTTAGGCTGGCAAAAACACCACACCGGCGCAACCGTTCAAGCCGCGGTTGAAAAGGCACTTAGCTTTGTTGCTAACCAGCCCGTGCAGGTGGTGTGTTCGGGCAGAACCGATGCGCGTGTTTCCGCGCGTTGCCAAGTGGTGCATTTTGACAGCGATGTGCCACGCACGGAACGCGCTTGGCTGCTGGGCGCCAACACACAATTGCCCGACAGCGTACGCGGCCTTTGGATTCAGCAGGTGCCAGACGAATTTCATGCGCGCTATGGTGCGCGCGCGCGGCGCTATCGCTACAGCCTATTAATTCGGCCGATGAAGCCCGCCATTAATCGGCAATTTTTAAGTTGGACGCATCACGCCTTAGATGCCGCGCGTATGCATGATGCTGCGCAAATGATTCTTGGCGAGCAGGATTTCAGCGCCTTTCGCACTGTGCATTGCCAAGCCAAGCATCCGGTTAGGCATTTGCAGCAATTGGATGTGCGCCAAGATGGCGAATGTATTTATTTTGATGTGCAAGCCAATGCCTTTTTGCATCATATGGTGCGAAATTTGGTGGGCAGCTTGGTGCTGATTGGCAAACATGAGCAGCCAGTCACTTGGATGAAAACTTTGCTAGATGGCAAAGACCGAACCATTGCTGGCCCAACCGCATCGGCTGAAGGCTTAATGTTTTTAGGCGCACTGTATCCGCGCGAATGGCAATTGCCGGAAGCGGTTTGCTTGCCATGAGTGTGCGTATAAAATTTTGCGGCTTCACCCAAGCCGATGATTTGCGGCTAGCTGTGGCACTTGGCGTGGATGCCTTTGGTGTGGTGCATTTTGCCGGCAGCAAACGGCATGTTTCGCTGGAACACATGCCAAGCCTACGCGCCGCTGTGCCAGCAAATAAAGACCTCATCGCATTATTCGTTAACCCAAGCGTTGCAGACGTGCAGGCAGTTATTGCAGCACTTAAACCAAGCCTGCTGCAATTTCATGGCGATGAACCCGATGCGTTTTGCGCGCAGTTTGGCATGCGGTTTATCAAAGCAATGGCGATGGGCGAGGGCGCTGGCGATATTTTTCAACGACAAAAGAACTATCCAAACGCCTCGGCATTTTTACTGGATGGCCACGCACCCGGCGGCATAGGCGGAGCAGGCCAATCATTTGCTTGGCGCGATTCCATTCAACTGAGCAAACCGGTGTATTTAGCAGGCGGCCTAACGCCAGAAAATGTTGCCGAAGCAATCGCACTTGTAAAACCATATGCTGTGGATGTGTCGAGCGGGATTGAATCGATGCCGGGCAAAAAAGATGAGAAGAAAATGCGGGATTTTGTTGCGGCAGTGAAAGTGGTGATAGGGTGAGCTGTCACTGATCCTTTCAAATAAGCACTCGATAATTGGTAAATATGGGTTGATTTATTATAAAAAAGGTATAATATTTATACTATGAGTTTCTTTGAATTTGATGCCGCCAAAAGTGAGTCTAATCGCATCAAGCACGGCATTGATTTTATTGAAGCGCAACGACTTTGGGATGATTCGCTGTTGTTGGAAGTTCCGGCCAAAACAGAGGATGAGCCACGCTATCTGCTCATCGGCCTAATTGACGGCAAGCACTGGTCGGCCGTGATTACTTACCGCGAATCAGCAATTCGTTTGATATCGGTCCGCCGCGCACGCACAGAAGAGGTGTCTTTATATGAAAGCTAAAACATTTGAACAGCAGTTTGACGAGGGAGTTGATCTCACCAACTCGCTGGATTTGTCCAAGGCGCGACGTGTACGGCAGGTGCAGAAGCGGGTGAATGTCGATTTCCCAACCTGGATGATTGACTCCTTAGACCGTGAAGCCAGCAAGCTGGGCGTAACCCGTCAGTCGATCATCAAAGTGTGGTTGGCGGAGCGGCTTACCGGTGCTCGATAAATTGAAAATGCGGTTAGGATAAATTTGCGAATGAAGCAGAAATTTACTCTGGACTCTTTGTTGTTAACTATCAACAAAACATTTCCTTCGATAACTGGTAGGCTTGCATACAGAGAAGGAAGGCTGCCAAAATCAAAGGGGACGGAGGACATTAAAGCTTTAAACAATCGATTGAATTCACATAGTCGCCGCCGCACCCACAGGTGGCGCGCTTGTTTCGCATGCAACTACCCCGTCGCTTCGCGCCACCCCTTCAGCTTGAAGGGGAAGTAAAGCACGGTGATTACCGATTAACTGATTGGCTACGACCTTGAAACAATAATTTACCCAGCTGCCAGCATTTAATACCATTTATAGCTAAAAAAACCGCAGGATTTCATTTCTGCAACACAGCTTTTAGTTGATAATAGAAAGCTATGAATACTTTACTTAAAACCCCCTTAGATTATTCCCAATTCCCCGATGCCAACGGCCATTTCGGCGTATATGGCGGCCGGTTTGTGTCGGAAACCTTGATGCAGCCGCTGGCTGAATTAGAGCAGGCCTATGAAGCGGCGCTGATTGACCCAGCCTTTCAAGCGGAATTGGCCTTCGATTACGCCCATTACGTGGGCCGACCAAGCCCGATTTATGAAGCCAAGCATTTAAGCGAGTATGTGGGTGGTGCGCGTATTTTGCTGAAGCGCGAAGATTTGAACCACACCGGTGCGCACAAGATTAATAATACCATTGGCCAAGCTATGTTGGCTAAGCGCATGGGCAAAACCCGGGTGATTGCCGAAACCGGTGCGGGTCAGCACGGTGTGGCATCGGCCACAGTGGCCGCGCGTTTGGGCTTGAAGTGTGTGGTGTACATGGGCGCCGTGGATATTGAGCGGCAGGCCATTAATGTGTTCCGCATGAAGCTGCTCGGCGCTGAAGTGGTGCCGGTAAGCTCGGGTTCTAAAACCCTGAAAGATGCACTGAACGAAGCGATGCGCGATTGGGTGAGTAATATTGAAGATACTTTTTATATTATTGGCACCGCCGCTGGCCCAAGCCCATATCCGCGCATGGTGCGCGATTTTAATGCGGTGGTGGGCAAAGAATCGCGGCAACAAATGCTGGCGCAATACCAGCGCCTGCCCGATGCCATTGTGGCCTGCGTAGGCGGTGGTTCAAATGCGATTGGCATGTTTCATCCGTTTTTAAACGACAGCGACGTGGCCTTATGGGGCGCCGAAGCAGCGGGCGAAGGCATTGAAACCGGGCGGCATTCGGCGTCTTTGTCGGCGGGTATTCCAGGCGTTTTGCATGGCAACCGCACCTATGTTATCTGCGATGAAGACGGCCAAATTACCGAAACGCATTCCATTTCAGCCGGCTTGGATTACCCCGGCGTGGGCCCAGAGCATGCGTTCTTAAAAGACACTGGGCGTGCGCAGTATGTGGGCGTAACCGATGCGCAGTGCATGCAGGCTTTTCATTTATTGGCGCGCAAAGAGGGCATTTTGGCGGCACTAGAATCCTCGCATGCGGTGGCGCAGGCCATTGAATTAGCGAAAAACATGCCGAAAGACGGCATTGTGCTGGTCAATCTTTCTGGCCGTGGCGATAAAGACATTTACACCATCGCCGAGCGTGAAGGAATTCGCTTGTGAACAGCATCAATCGTATGCAACAGAAATTAACGCAGTTGGCGGCTACGCATAAAAAAGCCTTGGTGCCGTTTATCACCGCTGGCGATCCGGGTTTAGATTGCACGCTTGCCATCATGCAGGGCTTGGTGCAAGCCGGCGCCGATATGATTGAGCTGGGCGTGCCGTTCTCCGACCCCATGGCCGATGGCGTAGTGATTCAAAAAAGTTCGGAACGCGCCTTGTTGCGCGGCGTGAATGCTGATTATATTTTTCAAACGGTGAAACAGTTTCGTGAAAGTGATGTGGAAACGCCGATTATTTTGATGGGCTACCTAAACCCGATTGAGCGCCGCGGCTGGACTTGGTATGCTGAACAATGCGCCGCGGCCGGTGTGGATGCTTTACTGATTGTGGATTTGCCGCCCGAAGAAGGCGTGAACGTGCGCGCAACCTTGAACCAACACGGCGTGCAACTGATTAGCCTGCTAGCGCCCACCACCTCTGGCACGCGCTTATCGCTGGCTTGTGCCAATGCGCAGGGCTATATTTATTACGTGTCGATGAATGGCGTAACTGGCAAAGGCTTGCAGCAAGCCGGCGACCTAAAAGACCGCGTGCAGCATATTCAAAGCTTGGCTTCGGTGCCGGTGTATGTGGGGTTTGGCATTAAAGACGCTGAAACCGCCCAAGACTGCGCGCAATTTGCCGATGGCGTGATTGTAGGTAGCGCCTTGGTGTCGGTTTTGGCCGAATGCACAGGCCCTGAGCAAAGCCGATTGGCGGCAGTGAATTTTCTGCAGCCGCTGCGCCAAGCCATTGATTTAGTCTAAACGCGCCGGATTGCAGTAAACTGTCAGTCTGGTTATTTAGGGTCAATCAATGAGCTGGTTAAGTAAATTAATGCCTGCCCGAATTCGTACGCAAGGCGCAACCAAGCGTGGCGTGCCGGAAGGATTATGGGAAAAGTGCGATAGTTGCGGCGCGGCGCTATATGCCGCCGAATTGGATGAAAACCTGCATGTCTGCCCGAAATGTGCGCACCATATGCCCATCGGTGCCCGCGAACGCTTAATGGCGTTTTTGGATGAAGGCGAAGTGTTCGAAATCGGCGATGATCTTGGCCCCATCGATGCTTTGCATTTTAAAGACCAAAAAAAATACGCTGACCGCATCAAGGCTTCGCAAAAAGCGGTGGGTGAAAAAGACGCGCTAATTTCTATTCATGGCAAGCTGAAGGGCCGCGATATCTGCGTTAGTGCTTTTGAATTTCGTTTTATGGGCGGCTCGATGGGCTCGGTGGTTGGCGAGCGTTTTGCCTTGGCAGCTGAACGCGCCATTGAATTTAATTGCCCTTTAGTATGTTTTTCAGCTACCGGCGGCGCGCGTATGCAGGAAGGTCTTTTTTCCTTAATGCAAATGGCCAAAACCGCGGCTGCTATTGCGCGCATGCGCTCGCATGGCTTGCCATTTATTTCGGTGCTCACCCACCCAACCACCGGCGGAGTATCGGCGTCTTTGGGTATGTTGGGCGATTTAAATATTGCCGAGCCAAAAGCGCTGATTGGCTTTGCTGGGCCGCGTGTGATTGAACAAACGGTGCGTGAAACCTTGCCTGAAGGTTTTCAGCGCTCAGAGTTTCTGGTTGAGCATGGCGCGGTGGATATCATCATTGATCGCCGCGAAATGCGTGATCGCTTGGCCGATTTATTGGCTTTGATGATGAATCAACCCGCCCATAACAAAGACACTGTTTAACTATGTCGGCGCGACAATATTTCGGCACAGATGGCATTCGCGGCAAAGTGGGTGAAGGTTTTATTTCGCCTGATTTTATGTTGAAGTTAGGCTGGGCGGCTGGAACGGTTCTAGCAAAAAATTCCAGCACAAAACCCTTGGTGGTGATTGGCAAAGACACGCGCATTTCCGGCTATATGTTTGAGTCAGCGCTTGAGGCGGGTTTAGTTGCCGCGGGTGTTGATGTGCGTATGCTTGGGCCAGTGCCCACGCCGGCGGTAGCGCATTTAACCAAATCGCTGCGCGCCGATGCCGGCATTGTCATTTCGGCTTCGCACAATCCGCATTACGATAATGGCATCAAGTTTTTTTCAGCCGAAGGCGAGAAACTCACCGATGCCATGGAACTGGCCATTGAAGCGCAACTGGCCTGCGAATTAAAAACCGTTGAATCCGATAAACTCGGCAAAGCCAAACGCATTGTGGATGCGCATAGCCGCTATGCCGAATTCTGCAAAAGCACAGTGCCAGCTAGCTTTAGCTTGCGTGGCATGAAAATTGCGCTGGATTGCGCGCACGGCGCAACCTATGCCTTAGCACCGGAAGTATTTTCTGAATTGGGTGCCGAGGTGGTGAGTATTGGTGTGCAGCCGGATGGCTTGAACATCAATAAAGACGTCGGTTCAACGCACCCAGAAGCCTTGCAGGCATTTGTGAAAGAACAGCATGCCAATATTGGCATTGCCTTTGATGGTGATGGCGATCGTGTGCAGATTGTTGATTCGGATGGTGTGCTGCACGATGGCGATGCGCTGATTTTTATCTTAACGAATTATTGGCAAGCGATTGGCCGTTTGAAAGGGCCGGTGGTGGGCACACTAATGACCAACTACGCGCTTGAACTGCATTGCCAACAACAAAATCTGCCGTTTATGCGCACCAATGTCGGTGATCGTTACGTGCATCAAGCACTGACTGAACACGGTGGCGTGCTTGGCGGCGAAGCTTCTGGGCATTTGTTAGTGTTAGATAAAACCAGTACCGGCGATGCGATTGTGGCGGCCTTGCAAGTGCTTGAAGCACTCACTGCGCAGAAACTCAGTGTGCAACAAGCCTTAGCGAACTACACACCATTTCCGCAGAAAACTGTGAATGTGCGGCTAACGCCAGGCGTTAAACCATTGCAAAGTGAAGCGGTGCAAGCCGCAAGGCATGCCGCCGAACAACAATTGCTTGGCCGCGGGCGCTTGGTATTGCGCGCCTCTGGCACCGAGCCGGTGGTGCGCGTTACCGTGGAAGCCAACGATGCCGCGTTAATGGAGCAGGTGCTAAGCACGTTGTCGGATGTGGTAAAAGCCGCGGTTTGATTTTAGTCAAGGTGCAAACATTCGATACACGTAAAATCGTTAGCAAGTGATTGTGGAGTAAATGATGAGCCAAATACCAACCTTAGATATTCGCCGATTCGAAACAGAGCGTGATGCATTTGTAGCTGAGCTTGGTGCGGCATATCGCGAATGGGGTTTCTGCGGTATTCGCGGCCACGGCATTAGCGATGCATTAATTCAAGGTGCGTACCAATCCGCCAAAGATTTTTTTGCCTTGCCCGATGAAGTTAAGCGCTGCTATCACTTAAAAGGCACCGGCGGTGCACGCGGCTATACGCCATTTGGCGTTGAAACCGCGAAAGATTCAGCATACCCAGATTTGAAAGAATTTTGGCATGTAGGCCGCGAAATTCCAA
>JAYTVJ010000038.1:0-2201 GCA_043744535.1 Arenimonas sp. | reverse complement strand
ATTCATTTAATTAATTCTACAAGATGTAGTATGGGTTAAATTTAGTTTTATGCTTATTTTTAAGTAGGAATTTCTTTAAAAATAAGTAAATAAATGCTTATAAATTAGCATTTAAAAGCGTAAAATCAATTGAATTCTTAGTTCATATTAATAAAGCGCAATGTCGAAAATATTTACCAACGGGCTGAAAGCAAAAGATATTTCCGAAATTGAACTAGCCCTCACCGAAACCCAGGCCGATTTAGCTGCGCGGAGGTTTGTCGTGGAATCGCCAGAACAGCATTTGGCGCGGATAAAGGCGGATTTGCCTCAAGACTAGCCATTTCATTGGGCTTTACCGACCTAGGCAACCCTTAAGGTATAATATCCGCTTCTTAAACCACTCCAGCGGAACGCCCAGTATGAGCATCGACCAACTCCCCGAAATCGCCCAAGCCATGGTTGCCGCCGGCAAAGGCATCATCGCCATCGACGAATCCAATGCCACCATTAAGAAGCGCTTTGATGGCGTGGGTGTGGAATGTACCGAAGAAAACCGTCGTGCGTACCGCGAAATGCTGCTGACCACCCCGAACTTGGGTGAATACATCTTCGGCGCCATTTTGTACGACGAAACCCTTCGCCAAAAGACCAAAGACGGCGTGCCGTTCACCAAAATCATGATGGACAACGGCATTTTACCGGGTATTAAAGTAGATGCTGGCACCACGCCATTGGCTGGTTTCCCCGGTGAAGTAGTTACCCAAGGCTTAGATGGCTTGCGCGAGCGCTTGAATGAATACGCCGCCCTTGGTGCCAAGTTTGCCAAATGGCGCGCGGTTATCAACATCAACATTGAAGAAGGCATGCCGTCCGATACCTGCATTGAAGCCAACGTACACGCCTTGGCGCGTTATGCCGCTTTATGCCAAGAAGCCGGCATTGTGCCAATGGTTGAGCCAGAAGTCATCATGGAAGGCGAGCACGACATCGACGATTGCTTCGTGGTCACCGAAAAAGTGTTGCGTTCCTTGTTCAATGCTTTGTATGCCCAGAATGTGATGCTGGAAGGCACTATTTTGAAAGCCAGTATGGTCATTCCCGGCAAAGATTGCGATGAACAAGCCAGCGTTGAAGATGTGGCCGATTACACCGTTCAGTGCCTAAAATCGGCGGTGCCATCGGCATTGCCAGGTATCGTATTTTTGTCGGGCGGTCAATCGGATGACGACGCGACCGCGCATTTGAACGAAATGAACAAAACCGAAAACCTGCCTTGGCCGCTCAGCTTCAGCTATGGCCGCGCCATGCAGTCGGCGGCTTTGGCGATTTGGGGCAAAGATATTGTCAACAACGTGGCTGAAGCACAAAAAACCGTGTATGCCCGTGCTAAAGCGAATGGTTTAGCCGCAAAAGGCGAACTGTAAGATTTGCTGACAGTGTTGTTTTTAAAACGCCGGTTCGCCGGCGTTTTTTGTTTACGCGGTCTTCGCCTATTTTGTTTTATAGTAAGCCATGAGAATTGGAATAATTATGCGCATTGCTTTGTGGGTATTGTCCGTATTGTTGGTGGCGTGCAGCGCTAAACCGCCTGAAAACAAAGGCAATGGCACACCGCCAGCCACTGTGTCGGTGTATTCGGTGGCAGCGCTTCCGTGGTCTGAGCAGATTGAAGCGGTGGGTACCAGCAAGGCCAAGGAATCCACCGTGATTTCCGCCAAACAATCCGAGCGTATTGCCGCGGTGCATTTTGAAAGTGGCCAACATGTGCAAAAAGGTCAGCTGTTGGTTGAGCTAGATGCCGGCGCTGTGCGTGCTGAATTGGCTGAAGCACAGGCCAATCTGGCTGACCTAAATACACAAGTTACGCGCTTGCAGAATTTGCAAGCCAAGCAGTTGATTGCAAAAAGTCAGCTCGATACGGTTACCGCTAACCGCAATGCCGCGCGTGCCAAGCTGCAGGCCGCGCAAGAACGTTTGAATGACCGCGCAATCCGCGCCCCATTTTCAGGGCTATTGGGTCTTCGGCAGGTTAGTCCTGGGCAGTTCGTGAATGCGGGATTCGCCATGGTGAACTTAGACGATTTGTCTTTGATGTGGGTAGACTTCCCTGTGCCCGAATCGTTGTTGTCGCAGTTGAAAATCGGCCAGGAGATCGCCTTACAGTCGGATGCGTTTCCTGCCCAGGAAATCACAGCAACACTTAGCAGCATGGACTCGCG
>JAYTVJ010000037.1:0-2213 GCA_043744535.1 Arenimonas sp. | reverse complement strand
CTGGCTAAGTATGCTTTCTGCGCCCAAAGATACCTTACTTTTCCATGGCGTTTTCCAACTTACGCCGGCACCAATCGATTGTGTATTGGAATCTTGCCCCGGTATTTGCACCACATTTCCCACCACTTCACCCGAAATCGATTTTTGTCGTTCCGGCATATCGAAGGTTTTTTTATCCCATTCGGTGGGCATACCTTTGGGAAATTGCGAAGCAGGAATAAGCTTGCCGCGCATTAAATTGCCATTAATAGAAACCCAGCCATCGGTTGCTTTGCTCGGCGACATATTCAATGGCTTGATAATGGCATTTGTTGGGCCATCAAATTCAGTGGCCAACAGCTTTCGATCTTTCGGTGATAGGGTCGACAAAAGATTCTGATCAACCGATGTTGCATGGCGCTGCAGCAAGGCTTTGGTTTCTAAGCTTGGGCTGTTAATGGCAGGGTATTGAGAGGTTTTCTTGCCAACGGCGCAATCGCCCAACACGGAGAGTTGGTTGAAGGTGTTAGCTTGTCCGGAACAGAATATGGCCATGCCATTATCAAAGTTCACGCCAGGCGATTTTAAACTCGGCCAAATAACAGTGGAATTTTTGGCGGCTTTTACCCATGCGCGAGTGGCCTGTGGATTATTTTCAAGCACTAAAAGCGCCTCAATTTGGCCGCTGTGCACATTCCAAATAGGAATCACGGATGGAGTTGTGTTGCTTTTCAGCATTTGCTGGGTGGAATTTTGGGCAGTCGCTGTTGCGCCAAATAAAAGGGCGGTAGTTAGCAAGGTGAGCGTTTTTAGTCTCATGGTCTTCATTGTTTCAGCTTGAACTTGGACAGCATTGCCGTCAAGTAGTTCACAACATATGCCTTAATAACGCAATTAATGCAGGCTTGGGCTTATGGGCGCACTTGTTTTAGGCCAAAATAAAGACAATCCCTGCGCATGGCTAAAATGATAGGCTTGGCCACAGAAATCGCAATGCACGGTAATATCACCACTTTCCAGCAAGGTTTGCTGCATTTCCTGTTCGCCCAACGAAATAAGTGCTGTTTCCACCCGTTCACGTGAACACGAGCACGCAAAGCTGAGCGCCAAGCTGTCTAACACGCGAACCGATTCTTCATGAAAAAGCCGATACAGCAACTCATTCGGTTCAAGCGAAAACAATTCATCGGCGCTCACCGTATCGAACAGCATTTGAATACGCGGCCAATCGTCGGATGAGCTGTTTTGTTCAGGCATTTGTTGAATCAGTAGACCAACGGCTTGTTCTGCATTCGAAAACAAAATGATGCGAGTTGGCAATTGCTCAGACTGTTCAAAATATTGCTCAAATGCCACCGACAAACTTTCGGCCTGAAAACCAACTAGGCCCTGATAACGCTGCGGCTCTAAATCGGGCGCTGTATTGCGCTCAATGGTGATGGCCATAATTGAATCCGCGCCGAAATCGCTCAAGGCAATATGATCAGCAACCGGTGGTTCAAAAATAGACAGCCCACGCAGCGTGCCATCGGTGCTGCATTCTGCAAATAAAGTTTTTATGGCGCCCGTGCCGCGCATTTGAATGGATAATCGGCCATCGATTTTTAGGGAAGCGATAAACAAGGCTGATGCAGCGGCACTTTGCCCTAGATAATCGGCCACGGCGGCAGGGTATTCAATTCGGCTGCTAATCGTTTGCCAGGTGCGCGTGAGCTTGACTAACGCACCACGCACATTCGCGCCATCCAGCATAAAGCGGGTCAAATTGTCATTGTTTTGGCTCATAGCATCCTCACCATCGTGACATTTCGTTAAACTATCTGTGCATTTTACGCGACTTTACCGGGAGTGACTTTTTTGGCCAAATCCAAGCCTGCAAAAAAATGGCTTAAGCGCCTGTTTTTTTGGTTGCCCCTGTGGTTTTGTTTAACAAGTGTTGGGCAAGTGCTATTAATGAAATGGCTTGATCCAGTGACCAGCAGCTTTATGTCAACAAGGCAGGTTTCCGCTTGGGTGCATGGCGATTGGCGCTTTGGTGTTGAATATCATTGGCGTAATGTCGAAAAAATATCTAGCCAACTGCCGATTGCTGTGGTGGCTTCAGAAGACCAACGGTTTCCGGTACACAACGGCTTTGATATGCAGTCCATGCAAAAAGCGTATCAAAGCAATGCGCGTGGTAAAAAAGTGCGTGGTGGCAGCACCATCAGCCAGCAGCTGGCGAAAAACCTGTT
>JAYTVJ010000036.1:0-7405 GCA_043744535.1 Arenimonas sp. | reverse complement strand
GTGGCCGCCCTAATAAATATGCGTCACAAACATGGGCGGCCACAGGGGGCCGCCCCTACATTAGAATGGGGGCATGCCCGATTTCCCGATTCAATCTCTGCTGCCCGATATTCTTGCCTCGCTTGAACAGCATGCGCGCTTGGTTTTAGAAGCGCCGCCCGGCGCCGGTAAAACCACACAAGTGCCGCTGGCTTTGCTGGATGCACCGTGGCGTGCTGGCAAGAAGATTTTGCTGCTCGAACCACGCCGCGTGGCCACGCGCGCGGCAGCCAGTTTTATGGCTCAGCAGTTGGGCGAGGCGGTGGGCCAAACCGTGGGTTACCGGATTCGCTTTGAATCAAAAATTTCCGCCAGCACCCAAATTGAAGTGCTCACCGAAGGCTTATTAACACACAAAATTCAAGACGACCCGATGCTGGACGATGTGGCCGCCATTTTGTTCGATGAATTCCACGAGCGGCATTTAGCGGGTGATTTGGGTTTGGCGCTGGCTTTGGATATTCAACAACAACTGCGGCCAGATTTACGGCTGCTGGTGATGTCGGCCACGCTAGATGGCGAACGTTTAGCCAAACAACTTGATGCGCCGCGGCTATCAAGTGCTGGGCGCAGTTTTCCGGTAGACATTCAATATTTTCCGGCCCGTAAAGACGAAGCACAGAGCCACCACTGCAAGCGCGCCATTGAGCACGCGCTGCTGCAACACAGCGGCGATGTGTTGGTGTTTCTGCCCGGCCGACGTGAAATTTCTGCCCTGCAAAACGTGCTTGAGCCACTCGCTAAACCACAACTCGAGATTGTGCCACTGCATGGCGATTTGCCAATTGAGCAACAAAGCCGCGCCTTGCAGCCTGCTGCCGATGGTGTTCGGCGTGTAGTGCTGGCCAGCAATGTGGCCGAATCCAGCGTTACCTTGCCGGGCGTGCAAGTGGTGATAGATTCGGGCTTGGCGCGTGAACCACGCTTTGATGCCAACTCCGGTTTCTCGCGTTTAGATTTAGTGAGCATTTCACAAGCCTCCGCCGATCAACGTGCCGGGCGTGCCGGGCGCGTGAATGCTGGCTGGTGTTATCGCCTATGGCCAGCCTCGCAACGCTTAGAACCGATGCGCCGCGCCGAAATTCAACACAGCGAACTCAGCGCCTTGGCTTTGGAATTAGCAGCGTGGGGCAGCAGCGCCTTGGCGTTTGTGGATGCACCGCCAAGCGGTCCGCTTCATGCGGCAAATGATTTGCTACGCGCGCTTGGCGCGCTCGATGCTCAACATCGAATTAGTACCTTAGGTAAAACGATGTTGCGTTTAGGCACGCACCCGCGCTTAGCGGCTATGTTACTGGCCACGCACGATGCGTCTGAAAAAGCGCTGGCCTGCGATTTAGCCGCTTTGATAGAAGCGCGCGACCCGTTGATGGGCTATCGGGGCAACGATTGGCAGGCACGCTGGCAGGCCTTGGCAGATTATCGTGCCCGAAAAAACCCTTCTGGCGCTAGTTCAACGGCATTAAAACAAGTGGATACCAGCGCCGCGCAATGGCGTAAACGGGTGCAGTGTAAAAATTTGCCGCCTGTGAGTGCGTCTTCGCATCAGTTAGGTGATGTGTTATTGCATGCCTTTCCTGACCGCGTTGGCAAACAACTTGACAACGACCCACTACGCTATCAATTAGCCAGTGGCAAAATGGCTCGCATTCATGCCGATAGTCCGCTGTATGCTGAACCCTGGCTATGCGCGAGTGAATTAAAATTCGAGGCCAAAGAAGCCCTAATTTTGCGCGCTGCACCGATTGACCAACACCGCTTGCAAACCGACTTTCCCGAGCGCTTTGTTGAGCAGGATGTGGTGCGCTGGGACGACAAACAAAACGCTTTAATTGCGCGCCGCGAACAACGCTATGAACAGATTCTATTGGCCAGCAAGCCAGCCGGAAAAGTTGATCCCGAACAAGCGGCAGACGCGCTGTGCGCTGTGCTTAAACAAAAAGGCTTAGCACTGTTGCCGTGGAGTGAAGCAGCGGATCAATTTCGGCAACGCGTGCTGTGTTTGCGCGAATGGATGCCCGAACTTGCGCTGCCTGATTATTCAGACGAAGCGTTATTGGCAAAGATTGATGCTTGGCTAAAGCCAAGCTTGCACGGTAAGGCGCGCTTAGACGCACTCAGCGCAAACGATGTGAGCGAGGCTTTGTTTACATTGGTCGATTGGCCGCAGCAGCAACTCATCGACAAGCTTGCGCCTGCCCATATTCAGGTGCCGTCTGGCCTGCAACGCAATATTCAGTACAGTAGCGGCTGCGCGCCGGTGTTGGCGGTGAAGCTGCAAGAATTATTCGGCTTAGCGCAATCGCCCACCGTGGCGAACGGAAAGCAGGTGGTTACCTTGCATTTGCTTTCACCAGCGGGCAAGCCCTTGCAAATCACCCAAGATTTAAGCAACTTTTGGAATAGCACCTATGCCGAGGTACGCAAAGAAATGAAAATTCGCTACCCGCGCCACCCCTGGCCCGAAGATCCGTGGAGCGCGCCGGCGACCCATAAAACCAAACCACGCGGCACGTAAATAATTGTAGGAGCGCCTTTAGGCGCGATTGATATCCGTCGCGCCTAAAGGCGCTCCTACATCGTCGCTTCTGTAATGGTATATTTCAAATTCATAACAGTTACTTATCTAGGAAGATTCAATGCGCGTGCCACTTCTGATTTTATGTTTGCTAACGTCCATGGGCGCCAATGCCGAACTTAAAGACGCCTGCCCCGCACCACAAACGCCGATGTCGGCCAATCAGATTTCCAGCATCAATGCCAATCTCGACACATACATTCGCCAAGGCATGCGCGATTGGAAAATCCCCGGGCTTTCCATTGCCATTGTGAAAAATGGCGTGCCGGTATACACCAAAGGCTTTGGTGTTCGTGAATTAAACAAGCCGAGTTTAGTGGATGAAAATACTCAATTTGGCATGATGTCGACCACCAAAGCAATGACCGCGCTAGCCATCGCGATGCTTGTGGACGAAGGTAAAGTGGCGTGGGACGATCCCGTGACCAAATACTTACCGTGGTTTCAATTATCCGACCCCTACGTTACCCGTGAACTAAGGGTTCGTGATTTATTAACCCATAACAGCGGCTTGAGCAATACCGATTTATTGTGGGTGCGTGGCGATATGAGCTCTCGGCAAATCATTGAACACTTACGTGGCGTGAAATTAGATTATTCACTACGCGCCGGCTTTATCTACCAAAATGTGATGTATCAAGTGGCCGGTGAAGTAGTGCAGGCGGCATCCGGTATTTCATGGCAGGACTTTGTTAAAACTCGAATCATGAATCCTATCGGCATGACGCAATCGCAACCTACCTTGGCGGTAATGTTGAGCAAACACTATACGAATAGGTCGGTTGCGCATTTTGACATTGATGGGAAAATTCGCCCCATTTCAGAAAACCCCGTCGATACCGTGCCTGCGGCAGGCGCGGCATGGAGCACCGCCGCCGATTCCAGTAAGTGGCTGCAATTTTTATTGGCCGATGGATGTGTTGGGCAAACACGCTTGGTTTCAGCGGAAAATTTTCATGCGCTACTCAACCCGCACACCTTGGTGCCCAGCGATGGTTTTTACCCAACCGCCACTCTGACCAAACCGCACTGGATGGGCTATGGTTATGGCTGGTTTCTGCAAGATTACCAAGGTAAATTTGTGGCCATGCATACTGGCTCGTTGGATGGTCGCACGGCAATTATTGGTTTAATGCCAGAAGAAAATATCGGCGTATCCATTTTCGGCAATACTGACCATGCCGAATTTCGGCATGCTTTAATGTGGCGTGTTTTGGATGCGTATGCCGGCCTGCCAGCACGTGATTGGAGCGCGGAATTCTTACCGCTGTATGCAGATCTCAAGGCGCAGGGCGATAAAGCACAAGCTGAACATGAAGCCAAGCGTGTGCTAAACACGGCGCCTGGTTCTGCGTTAAGCACATTCGCCGGCCATTTTGAAAATAGCATTTATGGCGATTTAAACGTAACAGAAAATAATGGCGCACTGCACATAGCACTTGGGCCAATGCCTGAAAATGCCGGGACCTTGGAACACTGGAATTACGACACGTTTCGGGTCAAAAATGGCGATGGCCGCTATGGCTGGAACTATGTCAGTTTTCGGCGCGATTCCGAAGGCGCGGTGGTTGGCGTTCGTTTTGATGATGATAGCACCGAGTTTTTACGGGTTCCCATTAAATAATGGCACGCTTCAAAAGATAACCCGCCAATTGGCGGGTTTTTTTGCGACCCAAGAAAAACTCTTGCTCAATTCAAGAAAACTTCTTGGATTCCTATCGACACAGCGCGCTAAGGTAGGCATTCAGGAGAACTCGCCATGAAATATTTAAAAACCGATATCATTATTTTAGCCATTATTTTATTAGGCCTTAGCTTGATGGTATTGGCCGGTGAACCGGTCACTGTGCATTAATCATTCCCATTGTAGGAGGGCCCTCCTACACCATCGGTTTTTTCACGCGCCTTCTTCGCGCCATTGCCCTGGCGCTAAGCCATCTAGCCGATGCGGACCAATCGAAATACGCACCAAACGCAAACATGGCAAAGCCACCGCCGCACACATACGCCGTACTTGCCGGTTGCGGCCTTCTTTAATGGTGATTTCTAGCCAGGATTCGGGCACCGATTTGCGAAAACGCACCGGTGGCTCCCGCGGCCACAGCCAATCCGGCGCATGCTCCAACAAACGCACATGTGCGGGCAGGCTTTTGCCATCATTGAGTGCTACGCCTTGCCGAAGTTGGGCAATATGCTCTGCGCCCGCTATGCCTTCCACTTGCACCAAATAGGTTTTGGGCCATTTGAATTTAGGCGAGGAAATCTGTGCAATGCGCGCGCCATCATCAGAAAGCAGCAACAAACCTTCCGAATCCAAATCTAAACGGCCTGCCGCATACACATCGTTAGGCAATTCAAAGCCAGCCAAGGTTGGCCGCGGCGGCATGCTTTGGTCAGTAAATTGGGTAAGCACGCCATATGGCTTATTGAAAGCGATTAACATAGAACCAGTGTAACCCCAAACCTTAAGCAAAAACCCCATGCGCTCGAATCATCCTCTGAAACGTTTACTGCAATTTGCTCGCCCATATCGGCGCGATATTCGGCTTGGCACGCTGTATTCCATATTGAATAAATTTTTTGATGTATTGCCTGAACTGCTGATTGGCGTGGCGGTGGATGTGGTGGTTAATCAACAAGATTCGTTTGTGGCCCGTTTTGGGGTGAAAGACCCGATGCAGCAGCTCTGGTTGCTGGTGGCTCTTACTGTGCTTATTTGGGTTTGCGAATCGCTGTTTGAATATCTACACTCCTTGAAATGGCGTAACCTGGCGCAGAATTTGCAGCACGATTTACGGCTAGCCACGTACCAACACATTCAAAAACTGCCGCCCGATTTTGTCCATCAGGAGCGTTCCGGGCGTTTAATGGCGGTGATGAACGAAGACATCAATCAGATTGAGCGTTTTCTCAATACCGGCGCCAACGATTTACTACAAGTGTTCGTGTCGTCGATTCTGGTGGGTGCGATTTTCTTCAGCTTAACCGCCAGTACCGCGGTGTTGGCGCTGTTGCCGGTACCATTGATTTTATTCGGCGCGTTCTGGTTTCAAAAGCGTTTATACCCGCGCTATGCCTTTGCGCGCGAAGCGGCGGCCGGCGTATCCAATCGCTTGAACAATAATTTGCATGGCATGAGCACCATTCAAGCCTACACCGCTGAAGATTTTGAAGCCGAACACCTGCGCAACGCCAGCGAACAATACCGGCAGCGCAATCGTGAAGCAATCCGTTTTTCAGCCGCCATCACCCCGGTTATCCGCATGGCTATTTTGGCCGGCTTTGTGATGACCTTGTTGTATGGCGGTTATTTAGTGCTCAACAAACAACTCGGCGTCGGCAGTTATTCGGCCTTGGTGTATTTAACGCAGCGCCTGTTATGGCCGATGACGCGCCTAGCCGATATGACCGATTTGTATCAACGCGCGATGGCTTCGGCAAACCGCGCCCTGGATTTATTACAAATTGCACCAGTCGCCTCTGGCTCGGAATCTATCGCCATGCCCGCTAAAGGCGGGTTGCGCTTCGAAAATATTGGCTTTGCCTACAGCGACAAAGCCATTTTAGCGAATCTGAATTTAACGATTCCGTCCGGGCAAACCATTGCTTTGGTGGGCGGCACCGGCAGCGGCAAAAGTACTTTAATCAAACTGGCGTTGGGCTTTATTGAACCACAAACCGGCCACATCTTTTTTGACCAACACGATATTCATACGCTGTCGAAACAAAGCCTGCGCGCGCAGATTGGCTATGTGGCGCAAGAGCCATTTTTAACCGACGGCACAGTGGCCGAAAATATTGCCTATGGCCAAACGCCAAACATGCAACAAGTTGAACAAGCCGCGCAATCGGCCGAAGCACACGCATTCATCAGCCAATTACCGAATGGCTACAATAGCCCAGTTGGCGAACGCGGCGCGTTGCTGTCCGGCGGGCAACGGCAACGCATCGCCTTGGCACGCGCACTGTATAAAAATCCGGCGCTGCTCATTTTAGATGAAGCCACTTCGGCGGTCGACAACGAAACCGAAGCCGCCATCCAGCGCTCCTTGAACAAACTCAACCACAGCCGCTCCTGCCTAATCGTCGCGCATCGTTTATCGACCGTACGACACGCCGATTGCATTTACGTACTTGATCACGGCCGCATTGTTGAATCGGGCACGCATGACGATTTACTCAAACAAAACGCCTCATATGCGGCGCTTTGGAAGTTGCAGACGGGCGAAGTGGTTTAATTAATGGAATAGCTTGAATAATTTTTTGATTCATCAACAGGAATAGAAAGTCCTATTTTTAAGATTGATTGTTCTTGGACCGTCGCTACAACCTCCTACTTCCACTGCATTTTTATCTTCTGGTTTAGTGACGATAATCCATTGATGAGTACCTTTATGCCAGAACAAAGTTCCATGTTCCATAAGCCCTTTAGAACCAGTTAGATTATCAGTGTTATTGCTGACCCAAATTTCCTGACCAAGAATTTTGACATCTAATCCATCAAAACAAATTGGATTTTCATATTCGATGTCACAATATCGAAATTTGTAATCCCCACTTTTCAGGGGAACGCGCTTTTCACCAGCCTCTGCGTTCGTGGCAACAAATATCAAAAATATGCAGAAGGCTAGGTATTTTTTCATAAAGATCTAAACAAAAGGTGGCTTAAGTGTTACTCGACACTTTCTTTTGAGGGTTACGAATTGCGCGCTTGTATTTTTCTTGATATGCCCGCCGCTGTTTTGTAACTTCATAGAGAACAATTCCGGAAGTTGTTCCCAAGTTTAG
>JAYTVJ010000035.1:0-7519 GCA_043744535.1 Arenimonas sp. | reverse complement strand
TTTGGAACTTTGTGAATAACCCGAATCAAGCGCCTGAACAAAAAAACTCCCTGTTAAAACGCGGTCTTTGGCGCTTACTGTTTTTATTTGTAGGCTTGGTTGTTGGTATCGGCATTCCCTATATTTGGTATTTAGATAAGCAAGTCCGCGATCAGTTTGCGCAGTTAAATTGGCAAGTGCCCAGTAAAGTGTATGCCATGCCTTTAGCGCTGAAGCCGGGGTTAGCCTTGGATGGTTCAAGCTTAGAGCTCGAGTTGCAAGCGGGTGGCTATAAAAACGACGGACAAGCCAAAACACCCGGCACGTATGCACGTAATGGTGGGCGTTTCAAAATCACCACGCGCGAATTCTTTGATGTGAATGGCAAAGTGTTGAGCAAGCGTATTGATGTATTAATTGTGTCTGGGCGCGTGAACGTGGTGCGCGACGACAAAACCCGAGCGGCGCTGAGCAATGCAAAAATAGATCCGGTGCGCATTGCCACTTTGTATGGCAACAATACCGAAGAACGGCGTTTAGTAAAAATTGATCGGGTGCCAAAGCTCTTGGTGGATGGCTTACAGGCCGTTGAAGATCGCAATTTCCAGCATCATATTGGCATTGATCCACTTGGCGTGGCGCGTGCAATTTACGTGAACATTCGAGAAGTAGGCTTTGAGCAAGGCGCCTCAACCTTAACCCAGCAATTGGTTCGCAGCTTATTTCTAAACAACACCAAAACCATTACCCGTAAAGTAAAAGAAGCGCTGTATGCGCTGATTATTGAGGCGCGCTTCGATAAAAAAACCATTTTGGAAGCCTACCTAAACCAAGTGTATTTGGGGCAAGTGGGCGATCAATCCATTCATGGTATTGCAGCGGGGTCTGATTTTTGGTTTGGCCGCGATGTGGCCGATTTGCAACCGCAGGAAATTGCGCTTTTAATCGGCTTGGTGCAAGGGCCGTATTATTGGGATCCGCGCAAACACCCAGAGCGTGGCTTTAAACGCCGGCTAACGGTATTAAATGTGTTTCTTGAAATGGGTTTACTCACCCCTGAGCAAACTGAAAAAGCAAAACAAGCGCCGTTAGGCATTGTGGCCAAACCCATTCTGGCCAGAAACCGTGCCCCGGCGTTTTTGGATATTGTCCGTCGTCAATTAGCCAAAGATTACGATGATGAAGATTTGCGTGGCCAAGGCCTAACGGTATTAACCACGTTGTCTAGCTCAAGCCAAAGCTATCTTGAAACCGCGGTTAGTAGCACCATACAAAGCGTGCAACGCAAGCAAGGGCCTGAATTGCAAGCGGGAGCAATGATTACTGATGCGCAAACCGGAAAAATTTTAGCCGCGGTCGGCAATCGTGATTCAGCCACGCCGGGCTTTAATCGCGCGCTCGATGCCAAACGGCCAGTGGGTTCCTTGCTGAAACCGTTTGTGTATATGCTGGCCTTGGCGCGCCCAAATGAATGGTCTTTATCGAGCTGGTTGAGCGATGAGCCGATCAGCGTGAATACCGACGATGGTAAAAAATGGCAGCCCCAAAACTCTGATCGCCGCAGCCATGGCACGGTTAGCTTAAGTTCGGCGCTAGCCAATTCCTACAACCAAGCCACAGTGCGTTTGGGTATGCAAATTGGTCCGGAGCGCTTATCGGATTTGATGCATTCTCTGACCGGCGAAGAGGTTAAAGCGCGTCCTTCCTTATTGCTTGGCTCGGTGGATTTGTCGGTGTACACCATGACTCAAATGTATCAATTTCTTGCTTCTGGTGGCCGTGTGCAGCCATTGTATGCAGTGCGCGCAGTGCTGGATCCGCATGGCAAGGCGTTGAATAAATACGAAACCGATAGCAAAACCGCCCAAAAAGGCGATGCTATTGCAGCGCGCTTAGTGTCGGTTGCTTTGCAGCAAACGGTTACCTCTGGCACCGCGCGGCCTTTGTTGCGTGATGGCTTGGGCGATTTGCAGTCCGCGGGCAAAACCGGCACCAGTAATGATTCGCGCGACAGTTGGTATGCGGGCTATACCGGCGATCATCTGGCGGTTGTTTGGATTGGTAATGATAAAAACGAATCCACGGGGCTGTATGGCGCAACGGGTGCAATGCGTGTTTGGTCGAAGCTGTTTCAAAAAATACCGAGTAAGCCGTTGCGTATTTCCGGTGATGGTCTTGAATGGACGTATTTAGATGGCTCGCGCTTTGCCACCACCGATGATTATTGCCCCGGCGCAAGGCGTGCGGTTTTTGTGGCCGGCTATTTACCCAGTGAGTATGTGTCGTGTGGTGAAAAGCCAGTGGCTGAGTCTGGCTCATGGCTGGATTGGTTTACCGGCGGCGACGCTGCAACACCCAAAACTCCCGATCCCGCACAAGCACCTGAGCCGGTTGATGGCAGCCAAGAGCAACAGTGAAAAAAGGCCTACTCATTCTTTTGGTGTGTCTGCTTTGCGCATGCAATACGCGAGAAAATACCGCGGTGAATAAAGTGACCATGACGCCAGAAGAAATGCTGGCAAAAATTCACGCCAACAATGTGGTGAGCAACGAATTGGCATTTCAAGCCATGCCCGATGAAGCCTTGCTAGATTTGCGCGACCAAGCGCAGCAAGCGCAAACCGATGGCAATCTTGAACAGGCTCAAAGCTTGCTTAAACAGGCTTTGGCCATTAATGAAAAAGACCCAGAAATTTTACAAATGCTGGCAGAATTGGCGCTCTTGCAAAGCACCTTTGCCAATGCCGAACGCTTGGCACTTAGCTCATACCAAGCGGGGCCAAAGCTTGGCGGCTTGTGCCGACGCAACTGGATGACCATCCATTACGCAAAAAGCGCGCAAGGTTTGCCAAGCACCGAAGATCAGCTTGCCAAACGTTTGGCTGAATGCACGGTTGTGCCGCCGGCGAGAATGTAATGTCTGAATTCACCGATTTAAGCGCCGACATGCTTTCTGAAACAGGCCAACTTGCACAACAGTTAGCCGGTTTTTCGTATCGCAAAAGCCAGCAGCAGCTCACTGTTGAAATTGCGCAAGCGATTGAAGATCGCGCGGTGTTAATTGCTGAAGCAGGCACAGGCACCGGCAAAACCTATGCCTATTTAGTGCCGGCGTTGTTGTCAGGCAAGCGCGTTATTATTTCGACCGGCACCAAAGCCTTGCAAGATCAGTTGTATCACCGCGATTTGCCGCGCATCAAAAAAGCCTTATCGGCACCGGTGCACACCGCGCTGTTGAAAGGGCGCAGCAATTATTTGTGTTTATACCGCATGGAGCAGGGCAAAGCCGAAACCTTCACAAGCCGTGAAACTGTGCAGCATTTTCAGCGCATTGTGGCTTGGTCGGCGAAGACCAAACGCGGCGATTTGGCTGAGCTTGCCAGCATTCCCGACGACAGCTCGGTATGGCCGCAAGTTAGCTCAACCGCCGATAACTGCCTTGGCAGCGAATGCCCATTTTGGACCGACTGTTATTTGGTGAAAGCACGCCAAGCTGCGCAAAGCGCCGATGTGGTGGTGGTGAATCACCATTTATTATTGGCCGACTTAGCCATGAAGCAAGAAGGCTTTGGCGAAGTATTGCCGGGCGCGTCGGTATTTATTCTGGACGAAGCGCATCAACTTCCGGAATTGGCCTTGCAGTTTTTTGGCGAGTCAGTTAGTACGCGGCAATTGCTGGATGTGGGCAAAGATGCTTTGTTGGAAGCGGGGAAAATCACCGGCAGTTTGGCTTTATTGAATACGCCAATCAAAACCCTGGAATTGCGCGTTAAGCAGTTGCGGTTGGAATGCGCAGCTGTTCCAAACAAAGCGGCAGCGGCAACCTTAAACAACCATGAAAAAATTATTGATGGCTTGCAGTCGGTGCAAGAAAGTGCCGAATTGCTATTGGCCCAACTGCAATTACAAGTGGGCGCCGCCAGTGGTTTGGATCAATGCGCCGAGCGCTTGAACGGCTTTTTAGTGCGTTGGCGCAGCTGGATGATGGCCTTCAATAAAAAAATCACTGTGACAGATGAAGCGCCACTCACCGCAGCGGTGCGTTGGTATGAACTCAGCCAGCGCGGCATCACCTTAAACGCAACGCCGATGGATGTTTCCACGCCACTTCGAAACTATCGCGAGCAAACCAAAGCCGCTTGGATTTTAACCTCGGCCACCTTGGCAGTGAATAACGATGTGAGCCATTTGGCGGAAAAATTGGGTTTATCCGAACCGCGCGTATTAATTCAAGCCAGCCCATTTGATTGGCAACAACAAGGGCTTTTTTATCTGCCAAAAAATATGCCGGAAGCCAACAGCCCGCTGTTTGTGCCGGCCTTGCTGGATGCAGCCATGCCAGTGTTACACGCATCCAAAGGCCGTGCGTTTTTGTTGTTCACCTCGCACCGCGCCTTAAAGCAGGCCGCGTTATTACTCAAAGACAGCCCGTGGCCGTTATTTGTGCAGGGCACTGCGCCACGCACCGAATTACTCGAGCAATTTCGGCAATCCGGCAATGGCGTGCTATTGGGCGCGGCCAGTTTTTGGGAAGGCGTGGATGTGGCAGGTGATGCGCTAAGCGTGGTGATTATTGATAAGCTGCCATTCGCCGCACCCGATGATCCGGTGCTGGAAGCGCGCTTAGAAGCCGTGCGCTTGCGTGGTGGCAATGCGTTTATGGATGAACAAGTACCTTCGGCCGTCATCGCGCTGAAGCAAGGCGTGGGCCGCTTGATCCGAACCTTTGAAGACCGCGGCGTGTTGATGATGGGCGATACCCGCTTGGTCAGCAAACCGTATGGCAAAGTGTTTATCAATTCGCTGCCGCCATTTCCGCGCACCCGCGAATTGGCCGATGTGCAGGACTTCTTTGCGCAGGTGCCCGCATGAATCTGCTTGGCTTCGACACCAGCACCGAGGCTTGCGCGGTTGCGGTGCTGAAGGATGCACAATGTGTGTCGCGCGTTGAGCTCACGCCACGCCGGCACACCGAATGCGTATTGCCATGGAGCGAACAATTGCTGGCGCAGCTTGGCTTACAAAAAACCGATTTGCATGCCATTGCGGTGGGCGTTGGCCCGGGCGCGTTTACCGGTGTGCGTTTGGCGGTGTCTTTAGCGCATGGCATGGCTTTGGGTTTGTCTGTGCCGCTTATTGGCGTTTCCACCTTGGCCTGCATTGCGCAGTCTTGCCAACACGATGGCCCGATTGCAGTGCTGATGGATGCACGCATGGATGAATGCTATGTGGGTTTTTATCAAAAGCAGCATGGCATTGTTAAAGCCATTGCGCCCGAACAACTGATAGTACCTGAAAGCATTTGCTTGCCATTTGCAGGCGACTGGATTGCGGTGGGCTCTGGGCTTGCAAGTTATGCCGAACGTTTGTCCGCCGATTTACTCAGCCAATTCGCACACAGCGATAGCACCGTACTGCCACAAGCCGATGCACTGCTGCAGATTGCCGAACAAGAATTTAAGGCCGGCTTCGCGCTTGCACCCGAGCTCATCCAGCCCACTTATCTGCGCGATAAAGTTGCATTGACCATCAAAGAGCGCGAAAATCTGTAATTGTTTTCACTTTAAAAGGACTGCTATGAAAAAGTTTGCGCTATTGGTTTTATTAATCTGTTTAGCTGCCTGTGATGGAGAATTTAAGATGAGCGACGTAGCTGGAAAGTGGCAATTAAGCAGCATGAATGGCCAGCCTGTTGCCAGCATGCGCGACGGTGGTGTAACGCTTGAAATTCAGCAAGACGGAAAATTCGCCGGCCAAGCACCGGTCAACCGCTACTTTGGGCAGATTAAAGTGGAAGATAAAATCCTAAAAACCGGCCCCATCGGTTCCACCATGATGGCTGGCCCGCCAGAAAATATGCAAGCCGAACAACAGTATTTTCAAGCCTTGGGCGAACACGTAAAATCCGCCAACATCGAAAACGGCCAATTGGTTATTACGGCCATGGACGACAAAAAACTAGTGTTTGATCGCGTCAAATAAATATCTACTTATAGGGCGTGCCTAGGCACGCCATTGGTCGCCGTATGATTATGATGTGTGCATGAAACCAGAATATACCGACGCATTTATCAGCGATATTATCCGCATGGCATGGGCAGATGACATTTCGTTTGATAAAATTAAAAAAGACCGAGGATTGTCTGAGGCTGAAGTCATTAAAATTATGCGCGGCCATTTAAATCTGGGCAGTTTCAAGTTGTGGCGTAAGCGTGTGTCGGGTCGTAGCTCTAAACATGCGAAGCGTGCAAAATTACTTCAGCAAGAAATTCAGTGACAGACTAAATACAGCTAATCAAAAACTACAGCCCAACTGAAATTTACTTATAAACAAAAACGATGAAACTAAGCAGCATAAAACTTGCAAAGATTCTCACTTATTGCGGCACGCTGCCACTTGTTGCATGCGTTTTCTTACAGTTTGTCCCTGTGTCTGGTTTTGATAGCAACTTGATTGCTAAAGCATATGCCGCAATCATCATTTCATTTTTATGCGGAATCCACTGGGCAGTGTATCTTTTCTTCGCCGAAAAATGCCCGCGTAATTTGCTGATAACCAGTAATGCCGTTGCGCTTTTGGCTTGGAGTTCATTGCTCATCACGCAAAATGAAATAGCCTTGCTGATGCAGATTTTATGCTTCCTGTTTTTATTCACGCTGGATTTTAAGCTTCAAAAAGCCGGAATCTTGCCCGAATGGTTTTATCAGTTACGCCGAAATGCCACGGTGATTGTGGTTATGAGTTTGATTGCCGTAATCGTGCTTTGATAAAGATGCCATTCATAGGGCGTGCCTTGGCGCGCCGTATGGCTGTGGCCCCTTATTTCATTTATTTGATTCATTCAGAAGAGGTTGAACAATGTTCAAATATTCTTGAATCTTTGGAATTTCATCGACATTAAACTCTCCTTTAAGTGTTCGGAACTGAACTCGTTTATCTTCAATTTCAAGCACTGCTACTCGGCTTCCTGCTGATATAACAAATGGAACACCTGCAGCGAGAATTTTATAATCAGAAATTCTCGGAAGTAGTTGCTCTCGAAAACATTTTATAAAAGATACATCAGAGGGGGCTTGATCTGAAAGTTTGTAATGTTTTGCACTAATTTCATTTGTAATTTCTAGTGGTGGCAATGTAATCCACTCTGCAGACTTAGGCGAAAATGCGCTACACGATTCATTTTTTGAAGTTTCTGGACTAGATACTGACAATATTGTCAGAAAAATAAGTGCATACATAAATTGAGCCTAATAAAATGCATACCCCACACTAGGGCGATAGTTTCATTATCAGCAGTAAGCGGTGTGGAGTAAAGCAAATGTGGGAATGTATATTCAAACGTTAATAGCCTCGGCAAAAATGGGCCAGAGTAAATATGCGTTTAAAGCAGATATTTACTCTGGCACCTTTTTGCGTGCGCGCTGAACTGGTGGATTGTGCTGAAGACTATCGATGGTCGAGTGCTCGACATCATTTGGGAATTCAAGCTGATGATTTCGTTGTATCGCACCCATGTTATATTGAACTTGCAGTAGAGCG
>JAYTVJ010000034.1:0-2331 GCA_043744535.1 Arenimonas sp. | reverse complement strand
TCTCGTTCGGCACACTATCAATAACCCTTGGCGGTGTTGTGTTGTTTTGGGTTTCTGTGTATTTGTCGTTTTGGTTGGCAAAAACCATTCGTAGTGTCTTGTCGGAAGACATTCTGCCGAATATGGCCTTGCCGCGCGGTGTGGCCAACAGCGTGTCCTCATTGTCATATTATGCCTTGCTGATTTTTGGCTTAATGGTGGCGCTCACTGCGGCTGGGTTTCAACTTTCACAACTCGCCATCATCTTGGGCGCACTCAGCGTGGGTATTGGACTGGGCCTGCAATCGGTAGTCAATAATTTTGTGTCGGGCTTAATACTGATGGTTGAACGCCCTGTGCAGCCGGGTGATATTGTTGAAGTTTCCGGCACCACCGGAAAAGTGCGGGATATTGGCATGCGTGCCACCACCTTGACCACCTTTGAAGGTGCTGATGTGATTGTTCCAAACGGCATGCTGTTGTCTGAAAAAATGATTAACTGGACATTGAGCAGTGATAAGCGCCGAATCGATATTCCGTTAGGGGTTTCGTATCAATCTGACCCAGCTCATGTATTGCAGATATTGAATGACGTGGCACGGCAATCGAAAGGCGTGTCTAACAACCCTGCACCCACCGTGGTGTTTGTTGGCTTTGGGCAGAATTCGCTGGATTTCAGCATTCGCGCCTGGACCGATAGCTACGATGATTCGATTTTTATCCGCAGTGCTATGGCCGTAAATATTCATGCGGCGTTGCGCGAAGCGGGCATAGACATTCCATTTCAGCAGCGCGATTTACATATTAAGTCGGTCAATGCTGAAGTGATCGCTAGCTTACAACGAGGTGAACCATGAGCCAAATATTGCCCCCTGTGAATCAAGCCGTCATCGATTTGTATGATGAGTACACGCATGCGCCGTTGCCGCGCCGCGATTTCATCAAGCGCTTAGCCCTGATGCTGGGAAGTTCTGCCGCCGCATATGCACTGTTGCCTGTGCTCGAAAACAACTACGCACAGGCCGCTTTGGTGGATGAAAAGGATGCGCGAATAACGGCTGCCAATATTGAATTTAAAGGCCCAACAGGCACATTAAAAGCCTATTTAGCGAGCCCTTCGGGCAACGCAAGAAAACGCGGCAGTGTTTTGGTCGTGCATGAAAATCGTGGCTTGAATGCACATATTCAAGACGTTGCCCGGCGCGTAGCCATTGCAGGCTACAACGCACTGGCTTTGGATTTTCTCAGCCCACTGGGCGGCACGCCATCCAATGAAGATGACGCACGCGCTTTGTTTAGCAAGCTCGATGCGGTGCAGTCGGTTGCCAACGGCCGTGCCGCATTAGCGCATCTTAAGGCGTTGCCAAGCAGTAATGGCAAGCTGGGTTGTGTGGGATTTTGCTGGGGTGGTGCAATGGTGAATCAGCTTGCCGTGTTTGCGCCTGAATTATCGGCAGCGGTGAGTTTTTATGGCATGGCGCCAGAACTGTTGCTGGTGCCGCAGATTAAAGCGCACTTGCTATTGCATTATGCCGGCGAAGATGAGCGCATTAATGCTAGCCGCGATGCCTATGAAAAAGCGCTTACGACGCACAAAATTATTTTCGAAAGTTTCAGCTATGAAGGCGCACAACATGCATTTCATAACGACACCAATGCCGCGCGTTACAACAAACAAGCCGCACAATTGGCATGGAAACGCAGTTTGGCCTTATTCAAAAAAGCGTTGTAAGCAAGCTATTCAAGGCGTTCTGGCTTAAACGGCAGTAAAGCCCGCATTTCTTGCTGATACGCCAATACCGCCTGTTGTTCACTGCCTAGAAAACGCTGAACGGCGTGCCGGAATTGTGGGTGTGCAAGCCAGTGATACGACTCGGTGAGGATGGGCACAAAGCCACGCTTTATTTTGTGTTCACCTTGTGCGCCGGGGTCAAAAACCGCTAGGCCTTTTTCAATGCAAAATTCTATGCCTTGATAAAAGCAGGTTTCGAAATGCAGGAAATCGTGCTCCTGCAAACAGCCCCAATAGCGGCCGAAGAGTGTGCTTGAAGAAAAGAAATTGAGCGCGCCAGCAATGCACTGGCCATCATGGTAGGCAAACACCATCAGCATTTGCTCTGGCATGCTGGTTAATAATTGTTGAAAAAAATCTTCGCTTAAATAGCCGCCATGGCCATTGTATTTTGCATTGGTGCATTGGTAAAACAAATAAAACTGCGAAATATGTTCAGCTGTAATTTGCTGTGTTTCAAGGCGTTGCATGCTGATGCCTTGCTCGCGCACTTTGTTTCGTTCGCGTTTTAATTCTTTGCGTTTGCGTGGCTGGCAGGCCTGTAAAAATGCCTCAAAATC
>JAYTVJ010000033.1:0-29352 GCA_043744535.1 Arenimonas sp. | reverse complement strand
ATGAACGATGCCGATGGCGCCGCACCTTTATTAGAAAATTACCTTAAATCCGCCGATGCTACGCCAGCCGCGCGCGCTGAAGCGAGCAGTATGTTGGCCGAAGCTGAACTGCTGCGTGGCAATACCGCGCAAGCTAGACGCATGCTGGATGCCGCGCAAAGCTATTGGAACAAGAATCCAGCGCAACATCAAAAATCTTTAGTTGAGATTCGGCAAACACAGGCGCGTATTGAAAAAGAAGAAAGTGGCTTACCCACCTCCATTCGAACCATGCAAATGGCATTGCTTGAACACGACGCCTACTACGGCCGCAACAGTTCTGAAACCGCCAATCTGTTGAACAGTTTGGGCATTGCCTATCAAGCCAATGGTGATATTGATAAAGCTGATGCAGCTTTTCGTGATAGTTGGGCTGTGCATGAAAAACTCGGCAGCATAAACAGTGCTGGTGCATTGCTGACCCTAGGTAATTGGGCCACTGTGGCATACCGTAAAAACGATTTTGCGCGCGCCGAGCAATTATTGCTAAAAGCCACTACGCTGCGCCGCAATTTATATGGCCCATCGGCAGCATTGGCTGCCATGCAGGGCAATTTAGGCAAAATTATTTTAAAAGCAAATCGCCCCAACGATGCTTTAGTGCAGATTGAACAAGCGTTGCCGATTGCGCGCGAATACACCGGCGAACACAGTCCGCTTAGCATTGCCATTTTGCAAAGCCTAACCGAAGCACGCATTCAATTGGGCGAGCTAAAGCTGGCTAATGACTCGCTCTTGCAAGCCAAAAACGCGGCGCGCACCAACTCCGGCGAGGATCAATTATTATTTGCCGTATGTCAGGGGGTTGAAGCGCGTTTACGCTTAGCTGAAGGCCATAAAGCCCAAGCGCAACAATCACTAAATCAGATGAGCCGCAAACTACAAGCGCTTGGCGCAGCTGGTGCACCGTACGTACCGAGTATTCAACAATTGCAAGCCGAAATTGAAGCCGCGCCAAATTAGATGGGCGCCATTTCCACACAAAGCCAAGCTTTGGCTTTCAGCCAATCACGGCGCACTGTGCGGTCGCTGATACCCAGTGCTTGCGCCGTTTCAACGTCATTGTAGCCGGCAAAAAAACGGCACTCCACAATCTGCGCCAAACGCGGTTCCAGTTCCTGCAAGCGCGTCAGTGCTTCATCCACCTGCAACACCTCATCGTCTGAGCCGGCCGGCACCCGCTCAGCGGCAGACAGTGTTAATAGCTGCGCACCACTGCCGCGTTTTTCGGCGTAGTGAGCGCGTGCTGAATCCACTAGAATTTGTCGCATTGCCAAAGCAGCGGCACGCAAAAAATGCGAGTGATCGTTCCAGCCATCTACATTGTGCAGTTTTAGCCACGCCTCATTAATGAGCGCGGTGGTTTGCAGTGAAGACCGATTGCCGAGCCGCCATCGTTCAATGCTAGCGACTTTTCGCAGCTCTGAATACAGCAAAGTAACCAGTTCGTCGGTTGCGTTTCGATTCAACGGGTTTATAGCGTTCATGGGCTTAGTCTAACAAATTTATGTTTCTGTGCATGTTGTGTCCGAATTTAGGGTCGCTTTGCGATATTGCTTGTAACAGTATTCATTGGACGGGCACAGCACATGAACTTTCGGCCATTACACGCACTCTCACCGATACCATATGCCTTATTGGCTGCCTTAGCCTTCGGTTCGCCGGCAGCGCAGGCAGATGTCTTTGACGACGCCTGGTCTTGCGCTGTTGCCGTGAAAGACGGCGTGGTCGATACCGCCATCATCGGCGGCAAAGCCTTAAAGTTTGTTGCCACTAAGCCCGACTGCATCAGCCGCTTGGCTACGCCCGCCACGGCAGCCCCAATTGGGGTTGTGGTGGGCTTATCCAATGCCGGCCTATTGCCAAAATCACAACCCAGCTGTAGCGGAAAACTGTATAGCACGGCTGCAAAACCCGTTGCCGAAGCCTTGAATGCCACGCTTGGCGAGTTGGGCGTGTTGCCTGCTGGCGCCAAAGATCAACTGCTCGGTATTGCTGCCGGCAGTATTTCGGGTGAAGTATTGGCCGAAATTCCCGGCATGGATTTTGTCTCTGGCTCGCTTACCTGTGGCTGCGATTTGGTTGATGCCGGACTAAGCATCGACACCATTGAAAAAGTTTTGAACACGGCCGACAACATTGGTGATAAATGCGGCGGACCGGTGTGGGATGCTGCCAAGGAAGCTGCTGGCGCAGTGGTCGATTTTGCCGGCGATGCCGCCAAGGAAGGCATTCGCCAAGTTTCAAACTTGGGTGATGCATTGGCAGGGCAAACCAAGCATGTCCCTTACCTGACCTATTACGATCAAAACTGGGCGCCGAACGTGGAAGCGTACGCGGCCAACGAATTTTTTAATCCAAATTCCTGGCATGGTGCGAAAAAATGGAAAGAAATATGGGGCCCGTGTGTCAGCTATTTTGATGACCACACACAAGCCGAAGATACCGCGCAATACACCTGTGACAATATGCGTTCCGGCGGCGCGTTATTTCCGAAAAAATATTTTGGCCATGAACTGTTTCAACGCGTATTTGAATATGAAGCAACGGTGCTGGTCAATGCCGAGCGCGAAAAAGCCTATACCGAATTTGCCGATCTAAAATCGGGCGCATTACCAAGCGATATTACCAGCAGTCCTTGCTATGCCGAACAGGCTGCCGAAATTCATTCACGATTGCCCGCAATGAAAAAACAGGCCATTGATGCTGTGTTTGGCATTCCGAGCAAAGAAAAAACCCATAACGGCATAGCTGTACTTGCCAATACGCCGCCTGCACTTTGGGCAAGCGATACCTTTGGGGCTTATGTATTCACCTATTTCCCTGAAGTGGATGTTGGCCAATTTCACGCTGACGCGGCCAAGGCGGTTAAGCTGGCGCTGGCCGATTTTAATGCTGAAGAAAAAGTACGTGCAAAGCTCAAAGAGTTGGTGCTGAATTACTACCAAAAAGGCGCAGTTTGCTTAGATACCACGGATAAAAATCAGCAACAAATAAATAGCCTGATTAGCCAATGCCCGACGCAATCTTGCAAAAACACAATAAGCAGTAATTACCAAACCTGCCACAGTGATTTTACAAGCTGGAGCCAGGAAAACATTCGCTTACTTACGACAACGGAATTTTCCAGCAACAAAATTCTCTTACAAAATGAAGCAAAAGCGCGAGAAAGCGTTTGCGTCTCAGACGCTGAACACACGTTGCTAACCGAAAAAAATGCACAATCTGTCGAAAGCTTGGTGAATCAATGCAGCAAATCGGCTCCAAAAGCAAAAATTGCAAAAGACTACCAAGCATGTGCTACTGCAGAGGAAAACTGGTATGAAAAAAACCGTCCGACAGATGGAAAATTTACTTCGGACTATGTTGAAAAAATAAACGAAGGATGGAAAGGATTTAATGATGCCTGCCTTGACGCAGCCAAAAACACATTCAAGTCTTGTCGCTTAAGTATCAATGACTCCTCGGCAAAAAGACCGGCCGTGATCGACGTTCCAAGCGGACGTGAGGGCGGAATACCGGATGCCAGCGAACGGCTACGTGAACGCGAACCGCTTCAGCGCGTTGATAATCGTGCGCTAAAAACACATGTACCAACAGACTCGGAGAATCGTACAGCAGTTGATGAACCACGCAACTCACGCGAGCCAATGCGTCAGCGTGAGCCCATCCAGCGCATTGATGATCGAGCACTCAATACAACTGCACCAACTCGTTCGCGCCAACCATTGACACCCGAAGAATTACGCAAAGCGCGTGAAGCAGCCAATCAAGACCGCGTGCCGGCGGTGGACAACTCCGCGGCAGACGCCAGAAGAACAGCAGCAGCCAATGCACGTACAGCGCGCGATTCGCGCATCGGAACCGATACCAGTACGAGAAGCCGAGATCCTGTTGTGCCAAAAGTTGCGCCCGTTACCGATACCGATTTGCCGGGCTGTTATGTATTCGGCAGTTCGGCAAGCTCGCGCGTGTATGCCTGCACCAATCCGCAAGCCTATAACAACTGTTTGGTGGTGGTTAAACGCGACAGCAGTGTGACTTGCAGGATGTCGAAAGATTAATTAGTAACCCCCTTGTCTGTTTAAGGAAATAGCGCCATGAATTACTCTCATTTTCAAAAAAATATGCTTATCTCGGCCTTATTGCTTTTAGCGTTTGTTGCGCCAACGTATGCCGATGGCAGCAAGCCATTCGTTGATCGTTCCGACAGCACAAAAAACCTTGAAGCACAGGGCGTGCCCATGAAAGCGCGCAAACACGCGGTTACTGTTTACGAAGTACGTTCCGACGTCGAAGAGATCAATGCACGGGCAGCAACGGATATGTTCACCACGGCACTGATCAAGTCGCGTCGCTTTCGCGTGATGGAACGTAGCCGATTAGATGCTGGGGTAGGCAAGGAACGCGCGCTGAATGAAGAAGGCATCACCACCGGCGATGCAGGGGCGTATAAATTAGCCGGCGCAGGTTATATTTTCGAACCGGTAATCTCGGAAGCCAATCTCGGTGCTGAAGAGTCGCAAAGCGACACCGGCATAGGCGGCATGAATATAGGCAAAGGAAACATTACTGATGTTATTGGTATGGATGTTCGTGTGATTGATGCATCGACCGGCGAAATTGTCGATGCCATTAACGTGCGTAAAAAAATCGAAACCAAGGGCTCGTCGGTTTCCGGCGTGGGTAATTTAATTGATAGCGCATTATCGTTCAGCGGCAAAAGCGGGTTAGGAGCAATGACCCCCGAACATTCCAGTAGCAAAACCCAACGCGAAAGTGTGGATCAAGCCATACGCGCCTTGATTGAGCTTGCCGTTGCAGAGCTCGCAAAAAATGCTGAGACATGGTGAAACAAACTCGCAACAACGCACAAATACCTATGTCATCGGTTTCTGTTATTTCATTCAACGAGCTGATGCGGCTCTGAACTGGAGATTTTTTATGTCAATATTCACGCGCTTTACCTGCTTTGCCTTACTACTTATTGCATTTGTTGCGCCTGGCTTTGCTGCAGTAGACCCTGCTGAACTACCAGACGGTACCGATGTTAAAGGCACCAGCGATCATCCGTACATTCAGCGCTTCAAAGGTTCCAGTATTCGTTTTATGGAAAAGAAAGCGTTTGGCGAATTAACGCTGAGCTTGAGCTCTGCCGATGTAACGCCCTTCAAAACCAAAACCGTTGAAGGCGTTAGTACAAGCTTGGTGTATGTTATGCCGAATGATCTGGCCACGCTTGAAGCGATGCGTGCCTATCTGGCTGAATTTTCAAAATTGGGCGATGTTCATGTGTTGTTTCAAGGCGTGAATTCAGGCGGACGCATAGAATTAGACAGCTTTGGTGCAGATTTTTTCAAACAAACCTATGGCGACGCAAACGGCGCCAGCAAATGGATGATCTTCAACAAAGAATTTCGCTACATGGCTTTGCAAATCAAACGCCCCGATGGCGATATGTTTGTGAGCATTTATGCTGGTTTAAATGCTGATACCTCTGGCGGCTATTATGTAATGGTGCCAGCCGATCGGGTTGGCGTGCGCTTGGATATTATTGAGCCTAAGCCGCGCGAGGCACGAATGACGACGGTAAGCTCGACCGAAATGTCAGCCGAGCTGAGCAAAAATGGCCGAGTGTCGCTGTATGGCATTTTGTTCGATACCGCTAAAGCCGATGTCAAGCCGGAATCGAATGCCGCGTTGCTTGAAATCGCAAAGTTAATGAAGGCAAATGCTACATTAAAATTACTCGTGGTTGGCCATACCGATACGCAAGGCGCATTTGAAATCAATCGCGATTTATCTATGCGTCGCGCAAAAGCCGTGGTGCTGGCTTTAAGCACGCAATACGGTGTGGATGCTAAACGCCTGCAAAGCTTTGGTGCCTCTTATGCCGCACCGGTGGCAAGCAATGCCAGCGAAGCTGGGCGCGCAAAAAATCGCCGCGTTGAATTGGTTGAATTTTGAGCGCCATGGCCATGCCTAATTATTCACTGATGCTCGCACTAGCTGTTTTGGCATATACGGCCGATGCAGCCGAACCCGTGAAAATTCCATTGCTCAAAGATATGGTGGTAACAACCACTGTGCAAAAGCCGAATGGCGATGAAGAACAAATCCTAGTTATCAGCGACGCCACACCTGTTTACGTGGAATACACTGTGGATTTTCGCTATGTACTCAAAGGCAAGCCTGTTTCTGATGTACGTATGCGGCGTGTTCGGCGTGAAGACATGCTGTCGTCTAACAAGCAAAATCTGGTGTTTCAAACAGGCGATGCACTCATGTATCCCGGCTCAACATTGGGCTTATCCAGCGGCTCGTTTGCACAATTAAAAACCAATGGCAGCGTTGCGCTTGTGCTTGGAACGATTGCGCGTTATGGCGAACAGGAAGATATGCCTGAAATTATGGATATTGCTTCCGGTCGAAAATATTTTCGTGGCACATTAACGCGCATTGAAAAAAATACCGTGCCTATCACGGTAAAAATTAATGGCAAAGCTGAAGTTGTTCAAACGATTCACGCGAAAGGCGTTTTCACCGTGGCAAGTGATCATGTTGATGTTGAATTATGGGTCGCCGATAATAGTGCCTATCCGATTGGCTTACGAAATCGTCAGGGGCGCAGTATTTTTCAAACTACCCGGATTGATTACCCAACCGCACAGCCTCAAGCAACTGTTCTACAGCAAGCGCTGAGCAGTGGCGTTTGCCGTGCAGAATTAAATGGCATTTATTTTGATTTTGCCAAAGCCACATTACTTCCTCAATCTGCACCGGCCTTACGCGCGGTAGCGGATTTAATGAAGAAAAATCCGACTTGGAATTTACGCATTGAAGGCCATACCGATAGCGTGGGTGGCGAGGCCTACAATATGGATTTATCCAAACGCCGCGCCGCTTCGGTTAGTTTTGCCTTAAGCACACAATACCAAATAGCCACTACCCGTTTTATTTCCAATGGCTTTGGCGCAAGCAGGCCGGTAGCCAAAAACGACACGCTAGAAGGGCGCGCCATGAATCGTCGCGTTGAGTTGGCACGCACCTGTCCGTAATTCCATTCAAGACTAACAAAGGCTACCTCCATGAATGACTCCGCACCGAAACTACTATTGACCGCATTTTTGTTTGCTGCATTGATGGGTTGCAAGGAAAAATCAGCAACGCCAAACGCCGCCGCCACACCAACGGCCACAAACAGTGCAATGGCCGATTCGGCCGACACGGCCGCTGCCGAATTAGCCAAAGTGCCCGACCCATTCGATCCGTGCCGATTACTTGAGCCCAAAGAAGTGGAAGCGGTGCTTGGTGCGCCTCTTGCGTTTGCTCCATATCGCGGCGGGCAAGCCATAGGCGATAGCGCTGCTATGCCACAAGAAGACGGCGACGCGTGCTGGTATTTCAGTACCAATAATCAAAACGTGGTTGTGCAAGCGGAGTGGAAAGATGCCGGGGCCATCAATGCCGCAGTGGGTGGCTATGCAGAAAAAGCCGATAAGGCGAGCAAAGGTATGCTGAAACTGCAAGACGGCACAGAATTAACCGGCGATTGGGATGAAGCCAAAGTGGTATCGCACTGTGCACTTGAAGCCTTGCAAGGCGATAGCATGGTGTCTATCGATTTTTGCGGCAGCTTGAAAACAACCGTTGAACAAGCCGGTGAGTTGGCCAATAAAGCCTTACCACGACTCAGCAAACCGCTAGATATTAGCGGATTAACAGGCCAAAAGGCCGGCGAACAACGCTTAGCAGGGCTTTATACATCAGAGGATCCATGCAGTTTATTCAGCGCTGCCGACATCACTAAATTGCTTGGTGCACCAAAAGGCGAGCCAGAACGCAGCGGCGATGATTGCACGTATGTGTACAAAAATGCCAACGGCCGCCAGATTATGTTTAATGCCACCACCATCTTGCGCAACGGCTACCGCGGCTTTCGCCGAGACAACAGCAACTTTGCGGGCTTTTTAAATACATTAGACCAAGAAGCCACCGATGCCGGCATGAATATTAAAGCCAAAGCCGGTGTTGAAGGGCCATGGGAAGCTGCCGTTGATAGCCCGATGGGTTTTAATACGGTGCGCCACGATGCGCAGATTTCGATTCGGCATTCCGGCATGAGCCAGCAAGAACTTAAAGCCTTAATTGGAAATGCTTATTCAAAAATTGAAGCGGGAGCGAAGAAATGAAAAGCATTTTTTACCTACGGATTATTTTTACTTTGTTACTCGGCAGCGCACTGAGCAGTAATTTTGCAATGGCGCAAGAAGATGATTCGACAACACAAGCGCAGGCTGAAAAAACACCTGGTCCGCCTGCAGAAGAACGAAGTTTGATGCAAATAGAAATTAAGCCTGACCCACGTATTCCTAAAGGTAAATCTGCATTCATTCACGGTGAAACCGATGCCATTGGTGATAAATTTTTGGTTGAAGGTATTGACGTTATGCAGCCAGTGTATGTTGGGGTTTACACAAAAAATGCTGACGATAAAATTCGCGTGCGTATCGTTAAAGATAATTGGGATAAGTCAGAGCGCGAAGCGAATACCGATGGCACAGGAAAGGCCGAGTTCACATTCCGCACCTACGATAGCTTTAAAATTGGCATTGACGCAAAGGAAGACACTGAATATCAAATTGTTGTATGGGTAGGCGATGAGATTCCTGTTGAACCGCCGGCAATTGCAGTGGCAGCGAGTGATTATGTTGAGCCAGTCAACAAGGCTAATGCAAACACCAACACGAAGAAAAATGGAGTCTCATTATCCTACCTAGAGTTGGGATTGATAGGTTTTCTACTTATGTTGTTAATCGGCATTGGCGTAGCATTTGTTCTGTTTCGCAAGAAAAAATAACCAGGAGTTTTTATGAAAATTATTCATACCAGCATCATTTTATTAAGCACAATTTTTCTTGCCGCGCCCTCAACAGTGTCTGCTTATGGCGCTGCAAAACTTCAGCTGGCTTTAACACCATCTTGGAATGACAATAAGCCAAGCTTGAAAGATGTCGGTAAAGCAGCGATGGCGCAGGGTAACGAAGTAAAAGGTCAATTAGATGGGCCGTTGAAAACACTAAAAGCCATTGACGATTTACAGAAAATGCAAAAGAACCTAGATACACTTACCAATGATGACAAGCGAATGGAGCCTGATTACAAACCGCCTGGTACGCCTGATGTTCCTTCTAAATGCCTTGAGAACAAGGCATGTCGACCTTGTTACACAGAAGCGTATGGCAAGGTAAACACTACGCGTAAGAATCTAGAAAAAGTGCGTGCTAAATACGAATTTACGCATCGTTTCACTACCCAAGGAATTGCCTATATGCAGGCAGCGGGAAATGCAGGTGGCGGCATTGCTGCTATGGGTGCCCAAGCAGAAGTCAATAAAGTGAATGAGTCACTAAGCGGTTTCGATGAAGCGGTGCGTAGCAAAAACAGCGAATTGCTTGGAAAACTTGAGGGAAACTTGCGTGAAGTTGGCATATGCGAAGCGAAATATTATAAGAACGACGACTGGTATGATCGCTATGGCTATATGTATTATCAATTCATGCAAGCGCATTATGCGTATTCAAATTAAGCACGCACTCATCCTACTCAGCGAGCACACATAATGAATAAAACACACTGGATTTTGGCTGCCGTCTGCTTAGCTGTGTTTAGTTTGCCAACCCGTGCATCGCATGAACTGAAAAAAAACACGCCTGTGCTTCCAGCTATGCATGCTCAGGCAATCACGCCCGCCAAAGGCAGCGAAGATCGGCAAGGCATTATGGCTGCTTTGCGGGTGGTGGTAAAAAATATGTCCGGCCTGGATGTCATTTTTGTGGTGACACATTTGAAGGTAAAAAACGGCTGGGCCTGGGCGGTAGTTGAGCCACAATCGAAAGACGGCACGCAGCATTATGAAACACTGACTGGCCTGCTAAACAAGCAAAATGGCCACTGGAAATACCTTGAAGGCCCACCAGAATGGGCCGAATGCGAACCCAATCCAGACTGCGCAGAACCTAATCGCTATTTCCGAAAACTGCTGAAAAAATACCCATCCGCTTCAATGGATATTTTCCCTAAATAGGCTTTGCTTTGGTGCGCCACCGCGCAACGTTTGGTTTTCTATTCAAAATTATTCTATTCATTTCATGAATTTACATTAAACCGACCATTTCTGGCAATAAAGTCGTGACTTCCAGCACATGCACCTTCTTCTTTGGTGTTATACATTAGTAACACACCAACCAACAGGAGCTCGCCATGTACTACGAAAACTCAACCCAATCCAACACTGCCAGCGTTGTTAAATCCGAAAACGCCCCCGTTCACCTCAATGACCGTTACCGCCCGCGCGATACCGGTGTAGGTTATGGCAAAAGCAGTGGCTATGCCAGCACGCGTCGTTATGCAAACAACGTTACCGTTAGTTTGGTTCGCGTTCGTTAAAAAACGGCCCCGAAGGGCCGTTTGGTTTGCATTGTGCCCTATTGAATCAGAGCTCGTACGCGGTTTCGCCGTGCGAGGTAATGTCTAAGCCTTCACGCTCGGCGTCTTCGCTAACGCGCAGGCCAACCGTGTATTTAACCAACAAAAACGCAATCAGTGAAACCGTACCCGACAGCGCAATAGTAATCAACACGGCTTGCGCTTGAATCCACACTTGCGAGGCGATCGAATAATCGGTCAACGCCGTTTCGGTGACGTAATCCCAAATGCCGGCACCGCCCAA
This sequence comes from Arenimonas sp., assembly GCA_043744535.1. Taxonomy (GTDB): domain Bacteria; phylum Pseudomonadota; class Gammaproteobacteria; order Xanthomonadales; family Xanthomonadaceae; genus Arenimonas. The sequence continues at coordinate 18,581 of JAYTVJ010000033.1, read as the reverse complement.
GCTTGGTGCAGCGAATACGCCGGTCAGCAAGGCGCCGGTGATGCCGCCAATGCCGTGCACGCCGAATACATCCAAGCTATCGTCTGCGCGCAGGAGCTTTTTCAAGCCCGACACGCCCCATAAACACACAATGCCCGCAATGCCGCCAATCGCTAGCGCGCCCAGAATACCCACTAAACCGGCCGCTGGGGTAATCGCCACCAAGCCCGCCACTGCGCCTGACGCACCACCCAGCATAGAAGGCTTGCCTTTGTGCAACCACTCGGCAAACGTCCAGCTTAATACCGCTGCCGCGGTTGCCAAAAAGGTATTCACAAACGCCAGCGCAGCCACGCCATTGGCTTCCAAAGCAGAGCCGGCATTGAAGCCGAACCAGCCGAACCACAAAATCGACGCGCCAACCATGGTTTGCGTTAAGTTATGCGGTTTAATCGCTTCGCGCTGATAACCGACACGTTTGCCGATGACATACGCGCCCACTAGACCAGCCACTGCAGCATTAATATGCACTACGGTGCCACCGGCAAAATCCAAAGCGCCTTTGGCCCACAAGAAACCCGACTTCGCTAACACACCATCCACAGCAGCCGTATTGGTAAATGCATCTGGGCCGGGGAAGAACCAAACCATATGCGCCATTGGCAAGTAGGCAAAAGTAAACCAAATCACCGTGAACATCAGCACGCCGGCAAATTTCACCCGCTCAGCGAACGAGCCGATGATTAACGCGCACGTGATGCAAGCAAAAGCGCCTTGAAACACAAAGAATGCCAGTTCCGGAACATACACGCCCTTCGTGAACGTGGCCGCTAATGTGCCATTAATGCCCTGCGCCCATAAGCGATCGAAACCCCCGATAAACGCCGAGCCTTCGGTGAAAGCAAAACTGTAGCCATACAACGCCCACAACACCGCCACTAGTGAAAACACCACCATGGTCTGCATCAAAATGGATAGCACGTTTTTGCTGCGTACTAAACCACCGTAAAATAATGCTAAGCCTGGTAGCGTCATGAATATCACTAAGGCTGAACACACCAACAGCCAGGCGGTATCGCCTTTATCGGCAGTGGGTGCTAGATCTTGCGCCAACGCAGTTGAAGCACTTCCCAGCAGTATGCCGCACGTAACGAACATCGAAATGAGTGTTTTGCACCCAGAAAAAAGACCTGTCTTCATCGTAAATCTCCGAGTATGGGTTTAGAGTGCGTCGGCATCCACTTCGCCGGTGCGAATGCGGATAACTTGATCAATGCTGGTCACAAAAATTTTGCCATCGCCAACTTTGCCGGTTCCAGCGGCTTGTTGAATCGCTTCAATCACCGGATCCAGTTGATCATCGGTAACCACCGTTTCAATCTTGATTTTAGGCAAAAACTCAACCACATATTCCGCGCCACGGTACAACTCGGTGTGGCCCTTTTGACGGCCAAAGCCTTTCACTTCAGTAACAGTAATGCCAGACACATTTTCCTGCGATAAAGCCTCTCGAACCTCATCAAGTTTGAACGGCCGGATGATAGCGGTAATCAGTTTCATAAGCGCTCCCTGTGGTTAAAAAATACAAAGCAAAAATAATAATGTCGCGCATAGCCGAGCAAGCACCTGTTTCCAGCGCTAAGCTTTCTTATTAGGTTTTATCCCCCGCTAACCTCTCCTTCGCTTAGCGAAGGAGAGGGCATAACTCGTTAGATTTGGTAATACATCGCATATTCCAGCGGATGTGTGGCCGCGCGGAATTTGCTGACTTCAGCCATTTTTAATTTAATGTAACCGTCGATGAAATCATCGCTAAACACGCCACCGGCTTTTAAGAAATCACGATCGCCGTCTAATGCATCCAAGGCTTGATCCAAGCTATGGCACACAGTTGGGATATTTTTTGCTTCTTCTGGCGGCAAATCGTATAAATCTTTATCGGATGGTTCGCCCGGGTCGATTTGGTTTTTAATACCATCCAAACCCGCCATCATTAAGGCAGCGAAGGTTAAGTAGCCCGAGTTCATTGGATCAGGAAAACGAATTTCGATACGACGTGCTTTTGGGTTCGCCACATACGGAATACGGCAAGAAGCCGAACGGTTGCGTGCCGAATACGCCAACATCACCGGCGCTTCAAAGCCAGGCACCAAACGCTTGTAGCTGTTGGTGGTGGAGTTTGCAAAAGCATTAATGGCGCGCGCATGTTTGAAAATACCGCCGATATACCACAAGGCCATTTGGCTTAAGCCACCGTAGCCGTCACCCGAGAATAAGTTCACGCCGGCTTTGTTCAAGGACTGATGCACGTGCATACCCGAACCGTTATCGCCTACTAAGGGCTTCGGCATAAAGGTGGCGGTTTTGCCATTGCGGTGTGCCACGTTTTTAATGATGTATTTCATCATCAACAATTCATCGGCCTTGGCAACCAGCGTGTTGAATTTGGTGCCGATTTCGCATTGGCCGGCATTGGCGACTTCGTGATGGTGCACTTCCACTTCTTGGCCAGCCGCCATCAATTCTTTGCACATTTCGGCGCGGATGTCGTGCAGTTGGTCGGTGGGTGCTACGGGGAAATAACCGCCTTTTAAGCCAGGGCGATAACCGGTGTTGCCGCCTTCGTATTTTTTCTTGCTGTTCCAATGCGCTTCTTCAGAATCCACTTCAAAAAAGGTATTGCCTTGCTCGTTGTTCCAACGCACGGAATCGAAAATGAAAAACTCAGGCTCTGGGCCAAAGAATGCTTGGTCGGCAATGCCGCTGGCTTTCAAATACGCTTCCGCGCGTTTAGCCACACCGCGTGGGTCGCGGCCATAGGCTTGCATGGTGGCTGGGTCTAAAATATCGCAGACCAAAATTAAGGTTGGATCAGCGGTGAATGGATCAAGCACGGCGGTGGAGGCGTCTGGCAATAAAATCATGTCGGATTCATTGATGCCTTTCCAACCGGAAATTGATGAGCCGTCAAACATTTTGCCATCTTCAAACAACGAAGGCTCAACTATGGATGCAGGAAAGCTCACGTGGTGTTGAACGCCGTTTAGATCGGTGAAGCGCAGATCAATAAACTCAATGGCGTTATCTTTAACTAATTTTTGGACATTTTCAAAAGACATAAATCATTACTCTAAGTTGTGGGAACACTAGTAGTAATGCAAGAAGCGTGCCAAGCGGGCTGAGATTTTTATCTCATTGATTTTAATACCATTCGCCAATAGTCATTGACGCTGAAATTGCACACTATTGGTGCATAGAACTTCATACGCCCAACTTTGGTGCAGTATTGACTACATTAAATCTGTGGTTTGCGCCATAGTATGAGTCGTTGCAGCGAATACAAGATAAATACCAGCGCAGCTACTGCAATCACGATAATAGCCTGCAAAATGGGTTTGTTTGAATCGGCACGAGTCATAATTAATGGCCTAAAGAATAAAGGTGCAGCCGACATTGCTGCCGGCTGCGTAACGCACTTGGAGGCTATCCGTTGCCAACATCCGAAGATGTGCCAAAGGCGTTAATTCAATATATTCAAATAAAAAATGAATTTCTATAAGAATTTTTCTTAGTCTGCCAAAGTACTGTGTCAATTTCATGACACGAATATTGCCCGCGATCATCGGCAATACTTCTATAATGAGGCAACCATTACATTGACTCACATATGCACGATTACCTTATCGCTTTACTGCTTGGCATTATTGAAGGCATCACCGAATTTTTGCCTATCTCGAGCACCGGCCATTTACTGATTGCACAGCATTGGCTTGGCAAGCAATCGGAATTATTTACTATTGGCATTCAAGCCGGCGCCATTTTGGCAGTCACGTTAATCTATTGGAAACGGCTCTGGCAGCTGGCCACCCAATTACACCGCAAAGAAAACCGAGATTATGCTCTGAAGCTTGCGGTGGCGTTTATGATTACCGCGGTATTAGGCTTAGCGGCCAGTAAAATGGGCTTAAGCCTGCCCGACACCGTGCAGCCCATTGCCTGGGCGTTAGTGCTGGGCGCCTTGCTAATGTTTTGGGCTGAACGCAATACCGAACTGAATGCACCAGAAACCGCGATTACCTGGACAGTCGCCATTGCCGTGGGCTTGGCGCAAGTGGTTGCCGCTATTTTTCCAGGCACCTCGCGCTCGGCCGCCACCATTTTTGCTGCCATGTTATTCGGCACCAAAAATCGCGTGGCCGCCACCGAATTCGCGTTCTTGGTTGGCATTCCCACCATGTATGCCGCCAGCGCCTATGCCTTAATCAAAGAACTGAATAGCGGCATTGATGAAAACTGGGGCGCCTTTGCGGTTGGGTTTATTGCCTCCACAGTCACCGCGTTTATCGCGGTGAAATGGTTACTGAAATACATCCAAACGCATCGCTTCACCGGCTTTGCGTGGTATCGCATTGCGCTGGGTGGCGCATTGCTTTTATTGCTTCGCTAATCGCTTAGTTTTCGGGATAACCCAAGCGAATTGCGGCCGGTGTTAACAATGCAAATGCATCGGCAAAACTTGATTGATAGTTACGCCAATGCGTTGCGGGAAACTGATTGGCCATGCCGCCTAAAGCCAATATTGGCGTAGCTAATTGCGTTGCATCGGGTGCAACATCTACAGCCAGCGCGGTTTTTAACTGCGCGCAAATTTCCTCAGCACGTGCTTCCATGTTGTCCATCTTCACCAACTGCACGCGTTGCGGGCCGTTGGCAATCGTATCGGCTAACGCATGGTAGCTGGCCGACAACCATTTGGCCGCTTGCTTAATATTGGGCGGAAACACATACGATTGCGCGCTGCCAAATACCATCCAATTCAATAAGGCATCGCGTGGGTCAATAATCACTGCAAGCAATTCGGTGCCTTGCAAGGCGGTGGCAGTGTAGGCATCCCAATGCGGTATCCAATCCAGCACCTCTTCGGGCTGCAAACCAAGCGCAAGAATACCCGATTTCCAATTGAGCGCCGTGCCTGCTTCCGGCGAACCTGGGGCTGCTCTGAGCGGCCCAAATCCATCCTCACGCGCTGGCGATGGCTGATTGCGATCAACCAGTAACTTTGCACCAAGAATCGGGGAAAGCACATTGAACACACGTTCAATACGCGCGCCAACCGGTGCCCACAATAAACGCCCGTGCATGTCAGGCTCGGCCGGCAATTCTACAGCGGCACTTGGCGTTGGCAGGGTTTTTAAAGGCAATACAATCTGCGCCATTTCACTAAAGGCACCAGCGGCAAGTTCAAACTGGCCGAGATTGTCGTGAATGATGCCTAGCCACGATAAAATCATCCGTTGCGATTCAGGATTTCGTGCGCTTTTTGCAAGTTGCTCAGCGCGCACTAAAGCGTGTGATGGGTTTTCACGAATTTCTTGGCGAAGCTTGACGAATTGTGCCAAAGCTAAATTTTCTGACAGCGATAGTGCTTTATCGACCGCAGCTGTTGCCTCGGCTAAATGACCCGTTGATTCCAAATTCACCGCCAGCGCTTCATTGGCTAAGGCGCTTTCAGGCAGTTGCATGAGCCACTGATCAATAATTTTTTTGCCATCGCCATTCACCGCGAATTCAAACCCACAACGCAATTGCCAAAGCGCATCGCTGTGCGGTTGCTTAAGTAAATGATCGTCAAGCAACAGCTTTGCTTCATCTATTTTATTTGCCTGAATAAGCAAGGTACATACCGCAGCAATCACTTGGTTATCGTCAGGGCGCAACAAAAGCACAGCGCGCGCATCTTGCAAAGCACCTTCTACATCTTGCAAGGCGCTTCGAAGCTGGCTACGCAAATGCAAATCGGCTGCGTGTTCAAGGCCAAACCGAATAATGGCAGACACACTTTGTTCGGCCTCAGTCAACAAATTTTGATCGAGCTGGCTTTGCACTAATGCACGAAGAATCCCTGCATTTTCAGGCGCCAATACACTGGCGCGTTTCAAGGCTTGTTCGGCAAACACCGGCATTTTCTTTTGCAAATACGCAGTGCCAAGGCCACTTAATGCCAAGGCATTGTTCGGATTGGCTTCGCTGGCTTTTGTAAAGCAATGCAGAGCCAAATCCAAATCGCCGGAGGCTTGTGCAATGGCGCCTTTTGCCACCAACACCTGCGAATCATCAGCATCCACGCGCTCCACCAAAAGCACTAAACGGCGCGCTTCAGCAAGGTTTTTTTGCGCCAAGGCAATGTGAATCAAACCTATGTAGGCGTCCAGCTGATTCGGATTTAAGGCCAAGGTATCCATCAAGCCGGCTTGCGCGGCGCTTAAGTCTTTATCGCCGAGCAACATCACTGAACGCAACATGGCATATTCATTATGCTGCGGGGCTCGCGCAATGGCTTTATCAATGCATGACAATGCCGAAGCTGAATCGCCAAGGCTTTGATAAGACAATGCTAGCCAATACTGCGGCTCGGCGCTATCGGGCTGCTGCTCGGCAAGCGCTTTTGCCAAATCAAGTGCCAGCTGGGCATCGCCTTGCTTCAGCGCCGTAGAAATTTGTTCAGACATAAATACCTTAAAATCACGCAAAACGTTATTGTAACGCGTCTAACGCCTGCGTTACGGCATTTTTCAGCCAGCGCTCAGCAAAACCCTGCAGATACCAATTCTCAATAAAACCGCAATGTCCGCCATGTGCGCTCACCTCAAGTTGCAGCGTATCGGGGCATTGCATGCTGTTCAAGCTGGCAATAGGAATAACCGGATCATCCATAGCGGCCAAAATTCGGGTGGGCACCTGAAGCGTGGCTAAGCGATTACCCGCCACGCTATACCCAGAGAAATACGCCTCTTCATTATCCCAATCGGTGTGTTGTTCAACCAACCATTGGGTTAAGCCACGCATGTCGCGCTGCAAGATGTCGTCGTTAAAGGCATGCGCATGCGGAAACAGCTCGCGCTTGCGGCGCAACGAACCACGCCATTTTTTCATAAAATACCAATGGTACAGCGCTGGCCCGGTTTCTAGCGCGCGAACCACCGCCGAGGGATCAACTGGCGGACAAATAGCAAATGCACCGGCAATCGGCAAATCATGGCTTGGCGCTGCCAAAGCCAAGCGCAGAGTGAAGTTGCCACCCAGTGAATAGCCAGCAATAAAAAAATGCCGCGGCTTAAATAGCGCAACAATTTGCTGGGTGGCGTCCAATACTTCCTGCAAACGGCAAGAATGGAAAAGCCCTTCGTTCAGGCCATGGCTTTGGCCGTGGTCACGAAAATTCAGTGCAAACACATCAATGCCTTCGGCGAGTAACGCAGCGGCACTGTGATTGATATAGCTCGACTCGGCGCTGCCTTCCCAGCCATGCAGCAATAACACCATCGCCTTGTTGGTGGCACCGCCGGGCGCAGCATAATACAGGCCCGATAAGCGAATGCCTTCCGGCAAGCTTAAAATATGCGCGTGCCCAACCACGCCCAAGGCCGTAATACGTTTTAAACCGGCACGCTTACGCCAGGCACTGGAGCTAAGTATCGATTGCAAATGGGCATTTTTAAGCAGCCCGCGCGCTTGGTAAGCCGATTGAACACAACGCATTATTGCACCGCCATACAGTCCACAATACGTTGCCGGCAGGTGTCAGCCATTTTCCGGCGACCGTCTTCATTCGGTGCAATGGGTTCCAGAAAATGCACTTCGCAGACGCGGCTGGGTTCACCCAAAACACGCAGCATATTACTGAAAAAATTTTCATTGGCGCCAAACGCCATAAGGGTTTGGGCATTGCCTTTATCACCGTATTTAATGGCAATGGGCTGCGCTGGCTTTTGCGCTAATACCGCCGGCTGAAATATTCGGGCATGAAACACGCCGATAGTATTGCCAGGCAAGGTTTTGCCTTCTGGGAACACACCGACCGCCATGCCGTTTTGCAAACGATCAAGCATTTGGTGCATCACGCCATGCAAGGAGGCATTGTCGCCGCGCTGGTGGTAAATAGTGCCGCTGCGTTTAGCAATACCACCAATAATTGGCCATTGCTCAATTTCGGCCTTGGCCACAAATCCCATCCAACGCTGGCTATGCAACACGGTGATATCTAGCCAGCTGACATGATTGGCTACAAACAACACCGCGCCTGGCAGCGGCGTGCCGAAGCGCTTCATTTTTAGGCCGAAAATACGCACCATAATCCGCGACCACAGGCCAACAATCCATTGGTCAACACGCTCGCCCGATACCGTCAGTTTGTCGGTCCATGGATACAGCATGAGCAAGAGAATCGGCAAGCCGAGACATGCATTGAGTAGCAGCAACGGGATTCGATAGGTGTAGCGAAACAAACGCATCATGGCACCCTCAAAAATACAGCCCTGCTGTGCACGGCTAGTTTACACACCCCGTAAAAATGAAAAAGCGCGGCATTGCCGCGCTTCGTAACGATGCCGATGTATTACCGAACACGCAATAAACCAGGACGCCATGCATTGCTGATATAGCTGGAGCTTCCGCCATAGCCTGAGCTTGAGCCATAGCTGCCACCTTGTTCTAAATTACGACGACGGTGCATGCGAGCCACCAATTCATCGCGGCGTGCCGACAACCATTCGGCACGGCCCACACCCGCTGCGCTTAAGCCACGCTCGCCGGCTTGTTCTTGGCGGAATTCACAAAATTCGCTGTAGGCATCCAGTTCATGCTTAAGCTCAAGCGTGCTTAATTCGATGGCAATCGCATCATCAAGATAGCCAAGCACAGGCACGCTGTCAGGAATCATGTCGTCGGCTTCGGAGAAATAGGCCATGGCGCCTTTCACGCGATCGCGATCATCGGCAGGCAAATCCCATGCCTCATCGGCCAACATGGCGATCAAGGCATCCAGCTGATGCAAGCGTTTGGCGATGAATTCAGGAAGCTCGCTATTGTTGGCGCTAAGCAACAACGCTTTTGCCGCGGCGGTCACTTCTTCATCGGATTTACCCGCTGCTGCTGCCCGAGCTTTGGCGATAGCTGCCTGGAAATGGGTCAAATCTTGGTCGGATAATTCAAGGTGAAAGGAGAGCGACATAGGTTGTTCCTGACTAAGCTAAGTAATGCTACAGAGTATCGCGTTCGTAAATCAGCGTCAATGCACAACAGTAAACTTACAAAATTGGCTCAAAGCCCGCACCAAAGGCGGTGAGAATACGCGTGTAGATGGCTTTCATCTGCATATTGACTTCAGGAAAATCGCCAACCGGTTCACTGCAGTCCTCAAAACGCGGATCTTCGTAACGTATGGTTGAGCATTCGGGCTTGAGCTGATAACTGGTGGCGTACGGCCATGGCCAAATATCGAAGATGGGCAGTTGCTCGGACAACTTACCCATGGTGTAGTTAAAATTTGCCAAGGCTGGCAGCGATTTACGCGGTGCGATAATCCAGGCATTATCTTGCCGCATATCGTTTTCAATACTGGCCGATAAGCGTTGTGCAAAATCCACATCGTCAATCACCAGCATGCTTTCGGTATTGTATTCATCCGAACGCGGATCAAAATTATGGCTGCCAATCACCGCTAAGCGGCCATCCACCACCATCGATTTTGCATGCAGGCCAACGCGCTTATTTTCATCATCGTTCAACACCGGCACGTTTCCGTGCGAGCCCGCGGAGCCTAATAGGGCATGTGTGTCGGTGCCTTCGGCTGGATGGCCATCAACCCAACCCACCGATTGCCCAACGCGCATAAACGCAGTGGCAGGGAACGGCTTAAATTCGTAAATACGAAAACCGAGCTCTTTCAAGTACAGACGTTTGTATTTATGCGACAACGCATAGGCAGGAAACGCATCGGTGGCGGCCAGTGAGTTGGTTGAGACTTTCACATCAACCGGGTGTTCGCGTTTTTGAATACCCCGAAAGGTTTGCCGAGCCATGCGCGACATCACTAAGTACGGGGTTTGCAGCAACACCGTGTGTTGCGCTTGCGAGATAAGCTGATACACCGCATTGGATGCACGCGCGCGGCTACTGGCTTCATTATTGTGCTTTTCTGGCAAGTCGCCATAAAAACCGATATAGCCCACTTTGTTGCTGTATGGCTGAATTTCTTGTAATACTTTTTCGGCATCGTTGGCCATGGTTTTCATGGCTTGCATGCGCTCCGAATACGGGCGATCGGGTAAATTTAGGCTGTTTGGATTGGATTTTGCCTGCATTAAGGCTATGGCCACATCGTCTAATTGGGCGGCAGGAATGGCGCGCTCGCTGGCCCAGAACGCATTAAAATTTTCCGCCATTTTATGGGTAACTGGGCCTGCAACCCACACGTCGCGGTCGCGGTAGTTGTAAGCTTGGCCCCAATCAAAATAGCGGTCTTGAATATTGCGGCCGCCCACAATCGCCATTTTATTATCAACCAACAATAATTTGCTGTGCATGCGCGAATTTAGCGCCTTAAAATCAAACACAATACCGGCGAAAAATTCGGCTTTATTGGTTTTAGCCTGATCAAACATCGGGCTGTATAACTTTAATTCAAAATTCTGATGCAACACCGCAAGCTTGGCCTGCAGCTGCGGGCGCGATAAGCCATACAGCTGATCCAGCAACAGCCTAACTTTCACACCGCGCTGCGCGGCGCGCACCAAGGCATCGAGCACCAAGGTGCCGGTTTCGTCAAAATCAAAAATAAATACTTGCAGGTCTATGGATTGCTTGGCGCTTTCAATCATATGCAGGCGCGTTAGCAAGGCATCGTGGCCTTGATCAAGCAAAATCAAGGTGTGCTGTTCGGCGCCCGGCTTGCTGTCTGCCTGCGCGGCATCGGCCATTGCATACAAAGGCGAGGCCAAACTGCAATGATCGGCTTGTGCGCAGGTGCTTTGCGTGCCTTGCATTTGTTCGGCAAAGGCTTGCGCACTGTGCTTATCTTTTTCAGGCAGGCTTGAACAAGCCGAAAGCAACAAACAGACACAGATCAGCAGGGTTTTATTCATTGCACAAATTTTAACTGAAAATGGAAGCGAACTTCGTCTTTCAGGCTCCAACGGTAAGCGGTCATTTTGAAATCGCGGCGACTTAATGTGCCACTCACATCGATAGGACATGGCAATACGGCCGGCTTACAACGCGTTGGCTTGATGTTAAACACCACGGCGCGGCGAATATTTTTGATACTGAGCATACCGTTTATTTCACCGCCGGTGATCAGAATGCTTTCGGGAAAATCGGCAGACTGAAAATCGATACTGGCATAATGCTGGGTATCTAAAAACGATGGCGAGACCGTGGCATTTTGCACCCAATCTGGGCCGCCCATATGCAGCTCTTTGGCATTAAGATGCACACGCACATTGCGTTTTTGATTCGGTAACACATTCACTTCACCCTCAATTTGGGTGAAACGACCTTCGGCTTTGATTGGAACGCGCAGACTCACCTGAAAATGGGCTTCTGAGCGAATGGAATCAATACGCCAAAGAGATGGCTCAGCCGTGGCGTTGCGCGCCATCAACAAAACGACCAGCAGTAGCCAATGCCGCACTTATGGCCACCAGAAGTGTTCCATGGTGGCAATACCTGGCTCAAAATCGGCTTCCGCAGGAATATGCAGCACCACTAAACCGGCGGCCGGCATGCCGCGGAAATCGCTGGATTGGCCGGAGCTTAGCAAAGCCACCAACTGCTCAAGGCCGGGATTGTGGCCCACAATCATCAGCCGCGAACATTCGCGGTGTTCATCGGCCACTTGCATTAAGGTGCCGGGCGTTGCCTCATAAATGCGCGGTTCTTGGCGTTGTTCAATAAAGCCGGTGACCTGCAATACTTGCTCTAAGGTTTCACGCGCGCGGCGAGCGCTTGAGCACACAATGCGGTCGGGCAGCTGATTGTGCGCTTGCAACCATTTGCCAGCGGCTTCGGCTTCAGCTATGCCTTGGCGTGAAAGTGGTCGGTCAATATCGTCTTGGCCAATGCCTGCCGATTCGGCATGTGCGTGGCGCAGTAAAATTAGTTCTCGCATTAGCTCACCTTTTTAATCCATTTGAACAAGGAAGCCCAATCGGCTTGATGGTTTCGTACTTGCTCGGAGTGGTAATCGAACAAGGACTTCCCTAAGGCTACCATCAACACATACGCTTGGGTATCGCGCAGTTGCGCCACTAGCGGATACGGCCAAGCCGCAATCTGCTCCATGGCTTGCTGCGACGCGCCGGTCCACGGCTTTAAGCGGTTGCCCAGCAATGCCACTGGCAATTTGCCTTTCTTCACCCGCGCATGGCTGGCCAATGAATTCAAAAATGGCACGGTCGCTTCCAAGTCAATGGTGGACGGCAACACCGGCACCAACACCACCGTGGCCATATCGAGAAATTCGTCTAAATCGTCGGCCATTGCGCCAGCTGGCGCATCCACAATCACCACTTCGGTTTGGCTGGGCAGATTTTTCTTCCAGCCTTTCCGGCTGCCATCAATGGGCAACACGGCGCTTTCTAAGCCAGCGCGCTTTTCACACCAATGGGTTGCGGATTTTTGCCGGTCGGCATCAATTAGCACGGTGCGCTTGCCCTGCAAAGCGAAGTACGCCGCCAGATTGGTGGACACCGTGCTCTTGCCAGCACCACCCTTAGAACTTGCTACAACAATGACTTGCATAAGCCCTCCTTCAGAACGCTTACTGTACAACGAGTTGGCTTTTAGGGCTACAAGGAATGTTTACCGATTGTATTTTTGTTGTTGGGCGTGTGGTAATTATTGGGCGGGTTTGAACCCGCCCCTACGAATGCGGTTGAAATAATGGGCGGACACAGGGGTCCGCCCCTACATTATCCGTTTGGATTTCATAACGTGCGCCAATAAAACATCGTTCATGCGCGTTTGCCAGCCACTACCAGTTTGCTTAAAAAAATCCAGCACCTCTGGATTATAGCGAACCGTTACTGCCATTTTGGTTGGCTGCTTCTGTGGGCCGCGTTGGCCAGGCATACGCACCTGCGCCGTTTCCCAGAATGCAGCAACCGCTTTGCCATTGTTGGCATCGTACGGGCACTCTGGCTCGCTGATTTTATTTGCGCGCACCCATCTGCTGCGTTTAGTTACAGCTGATGGCTTTGAAGTAGGCGATGTTTTCATGTTTTGTTCCATAACGGCAAGAAATTAATCGGGCTGAATCATTTCGTTCTGTCCAAACAAGAAAAACCACTCGGCCTTTAAACCATGCGAGGCTAAGTAAACGTTGTTCGCCATATTCCATGCGAACATCTACTTTGGTTAACATTGCATAATCGAATAAACATTCGAGCGCAGCCAAATCAATGCCATGCAATTTCAAATTCTTCTGACGTTTGGTTTCATCCCAAACAATCATGATTTAATTGTAGTTACATTTAGCATGTTAAGTCAAGTCCATTTTTGAGTAATTAGCGGTCTATTGGACTGATAACACCGCCTGCGCCACGGTTCAACACATGCGTATAAATTTGGGTGGTGGCCACGTCTTTGTGGCCGAGCAGTTCTTGTGATGCATATGGATGTGCGAATGCCGCGAGCGCATGGATGCGCAGGAGCGGCCACGGTGCGGATGTCGGAACCCGATTCCAGTAAATGCGTGGCGAAGCAGTGCCGCAGCGTGTGCGGACTCACTGGCTTTTGTATTTCTAATTGAATGGCCGCCTGACGAACAGCGCGCTGCAATACTTTTTCATCAATGTGATGGCGTTTCTCACGCCCATCAAGCGGATCAATAGCACGCCTCGATGCTGGAAAAACATATTGCCATGCAATGTCATGTTGCGATTTAGGATATTTTCGTGCCAAAGCGTATGGCAAAGAAACTGCGCCAAAGCCCGCTATTAAATCTTGTTGGTGAATGGCTTTTACAGCCAGAATTTGTTTTTGCAACAATAATTTCAAGCTGAGGGGCAAAACCGTTTTTCTATCTTTGCCGCCTTTGCCATCACGAACGGTAATGTCATTACGTTCAAAATCGATGTCTTTCACGCGAAGCCGTAAACATTCCATTAGACGTAAGCCCGAGCCATACAACAAGCCCGCCATTAGGCCTTCACGCCCAGATATATTTTGCAATAAAGCATGTGTTTGAGTTTTTGAAAGCACCACCGGAATCCGTTGCGTATGTTTTGCCCGAACCACATTTTCCATCCACGGCAATTTAATGCTGAGCACTTCTCGATACAAAAATAACAAAGCCGACAATGCTTGATTCTGTGTGCTAGCTGAAACTTTGTCGCGCGTGGCAAGCAAGGTTAAAAAGTGCTCAACCGCCGCCCCGTTTAATTCTCTTGGGTGGGTTTTGTTATTTGCCAAAATATACCGGCGAATCCAATACACATACGCCTTTTCTGTTTTTAAACTGTAGTGTTTAAGCCGTAAACGGTTGCGAACCACTTCCAATAGCATGGGCCGCTTATTTTCTTCAGTCGCATTTGATAGGGGGTCGATTTTACCGGGATATAACATGGCGGGGTCCTTTTGCCGTCTAATGTCCCTAATGTTTCATATACCCCACAACTAATCTGTAGGAAAAACTTATTGATTTAAGTAGGAAAAATCTGATTGACGAAACTCAACGCTTCGTATGTAATGGGTTTTATCCGACACTTTGGTGTCTACTAGTAGTTAGAGCTATTTATGAACTTTAAAGCATGGCTGAAGCGTATTTCAGCAATTCTCTTAGCTGCATGCTTTTTCTTACCTATGTCTCAATGCAAATCTATGGCGCAAACCGAACATGTAGACGCCACAGGCAATACGATTGCCGATCCGACTGTGTGGGCTGATTTAAGTCCACTCTATGTTTATGGCGACGAATCTCTACATCTTGTACTCATTGTTCTACTATATTCATGGCCGCTCATTTTTCAGCTGTTCGTTTTTAAATGGCCTGCCTTGAATAAAAAATATCCATTTCTATTTAGCGAGTTACTGTTACTCACTGGAACCAGCTACTTCACAGGCCAGTTAATTCTGATGGGCGAGAGAATCGCCTATGGTGCTTATGTATTCATTGTGTCGGCTGCAGTATATTTTGTTATCACAATAGTGGACCTTCTAGGCAAAATAGCTCTAACTACGCAATCAAGGTGACCTCCGTGAAGTATCTGTTTTCAAGTTTCACATCCGGTGCGTCGGCACCTTATTTTGGTTGTTGTGCATCCAAAACATGAGTACACGATGATAGCCACCCAAACCCATATTGACGGATGAACCTTTTCGGAATCTTGCTCAGCAACACTGACCTCTGGCTGCTTGCCATCGCTGGGGCTTGCCTCGCTTGGCTCATTCCGCATCGTCTCGCCTACTGGCGTGAGTGTGAGGCTAGGCGTGTAGCTGCTTGTGCTAAGTTCCAATCCACCATTCTCAGTGAGCTTGTTGGTCTTTATCCAGTTCCCACTGAGTGGCCTACTAATAAACTCGCTATCATTGAAATACTTGAGGCAAAGTTCCCCACACTCCAAGCCGCTGTAACTGAGTTCGTCAACGCCTTGCCTTGGCATAAGCGGTATTTCTTTCTCAAGGCTTGGCATATTTACAGGCTCGGCAAAGACGGTAGAGATATTGACCATCAATACTATTGGCAATATGTACCTGTTAGCGGTGAAGGCTATGAAAATGGCAAGCACTTTAAACACGATAATCGTCTCACCTATCAATCTAGCTTAAAATTAAACATTGACCGCTTGCTCTCTTATGCAAAGTAGTATGCACAACCCATCATTCAAGCGGGACTGGCTAAAGCCAGCCCCTTAATTCAAACGTTAGACCGCTAATTCAAATGAACGAATATCGTTATTTTCTATCGCTGAGAGTTAGGCACCCGTCTCAAGATCTGAGTGTTGTCACGGACACTCTTGGCCTTGCACCAGAGTTCTGGGACCAAGCCGGCCAAGCGAGAGTACGCAAGGGTAAGGTTTTAGACTTCATTTCAAAAGAGTCTTATTGGTCGCATGCATTCGACCTCAACGCAGAACAAGAGATCGAGGATTGCCTTCTGTTGCATATTGCCAAGCTGGAATCTCACAAAGAACTTTTTAACAATATCGCTGGCACTGGCGGCAATTCAGAGCTCTTCATTGGGTTCATGCTAGAGAGTTTCAGCTCCGGGTTCGTACTTTCGCCAGAGTTGCAAAGTAAATGTGCCACGTTAAATATTGGCCTATCATTCGACATATATAGTTGGGACAAGCATCCTGTGGCCGCGGTCTAACTACGCAATCAAGGTGACCTCCGTGAAGTATCTGGTTTCAAGTTTCACATCCGGTGCGTCGGCACCTTATTTTGGTTGTTAGCGGGCGAGAGCATTTTTATTCGGGCTTCCCATTCTTTACGCCCGCATTTCGTTCCCCGCTTTTGCCACCATCAAGGCATCAACCCTCGCTGCATATTGCCGTGGTCAGTTCCAGGCTTTGGGGTCTTTCTTTTTAATTTTCCTGTGTGCTCTGCCACGGCCCGCAATCCACACACACTATCCATTAACTTCTGGCGGCGGGCCTAACGCAATAAGTGAGTAGTCGTGCGGCAAAGGCATCAAGTACGCTATGCTTTCAACTTGTGTAGTGGCTGGCCGGTCGGTTAGCAGGCTTCGATGTACTTCAAGGCATGCCCTCTAACTACGCAATCAAGCGGGACTGCTTTCGGTATCCGGCATTCAAGCCAATATCAGGCGGCAGCCCCTTATTTTGGTTGTTAGCGCCCATGTTCAAAGTTACTAACATTTTAGTGTCTTTATTATTTTTCGTATCGCCAACCATTTCTTTAGCTTCTGAGCAAGTTATGAATACTCCTGACCGAGTCGTAAAAGAATTAGGAGCTCCAGACAAAGCGTGGCTTGAGAAGAGTCGCGTCATGGGCCGAGAGCTTCTTTCTTATTATGCAAACGAATCTGTTGTTAATCCTCAAAATCTAGACAAAGCATTTCAGAAGTGGAAGCAAGATCACACGGAGAATAGAGCGCCAGATGAGATTGTTGCCAATGGTCTAGGCACACTATTTGGTGACTACATCGTAGAGCATAAAATCTGTCGCTGGGCCATTGTCACGGACAAACTAGGCACTGAACTTGCTATTATTTCTAGTACAGGCAGTGAGGTTTATCCAATCAATACTATCTGGAAGCGTATAGACCCTAGTGACAGCGACATTAGTTTTTTCGAGCCCATTTGGACTTTAGCCATCAAGGACGCGATGCATGAGCGCTAACTACGCAATCAAGCGGGACCTCCGTATGAACATTGCATTCAAGTTATCATCGGGCGCGTCGGCCCCTTATTTTGGTTGTTAGAGTCGAAAAGCTGTTCCCACCACTTACTGGAGAAACTGTATGGCAGCCTGTCCCGGAAAAAGAGCAAAACGTCCTGGCCCTTGTCTCACACAACTAAGCCGATGCAAAAAATGTAGCAATGTCGGGTGTGACCAGAGCAACATGGGCGATTGCGGCAATCAAGCCTTTAGATTAGGCAAATGCAATAAGTGCGGCGCAACCGGCCAGAAAGAAGTCTTTAAATAGGAGAAATTTCAATGGCATCAAAAGGCCAAATGACTGGCATGCGTGGCGTTTACCTTGTTGCTGCTGAAATGAGCAAACTCGGTTTCATTGTATCCCCTACATCGCGTAGTGCTGCAGGTGCAGACCTTCTCGTTACAGATCAGAACTGTAAGAAGGCTTTTTCAGTTCAGGTAAAGGCCGATGCGACAGCATCTAACTTTTGGCTCATTGGTAAAAAAGCTAAAGCAACCGTCTCGGCAAGTCATATATATGTTCTCGTAAAAATCAGGACATCAGTCAAGAATGGCGAGTCGATTGAGTACTTCATTGTCCCAAGCAGTGATCTATCCAAACTGGGGTTCCACGATGGTGATTGGCCTAATATACAAAAGGCAAATATACTAAAGTACAAAGATAAGTGGTCAGTCTTTGGCAACTCTGCATAAGAGCACTCTAACTACGCAATCAAGGGGACTGCCGTGCGAACATTAGATTCAAGCTTTACATCCTGCGCGGCAGTCCCTTATTTTGGTTGTTAGGACTAATATGTCAGCACGTAATTTTTGTTGTGCTAAATGCGATTCACCTTTGAACATGAACGATCATTCTGAAACAGAAAGAACCCCATGTCCCAATTGCGGATCTGAAACTCGTGCAGAAATTGTGTCTGTTTCCGAAGAAATGACATTTCACGACTCGTTGCTTGGTAAACTTAAAAGACCAAGTTTACGTAGTGATGACAAGCTTAGATGGGTATCGTTTAATGGGGTCGATTATTCTATTAGGCTTGGAAAGTTAGTTCGAAAGGTACGGCTAATAGATAGAGATGCTGATTCTTACATTGAACGAATTACTGATATGGAATCCGGTGAAATTATTCACGAATGCGTTGAGCCATTATCTGAGCATTATGGGCATGGTAGTGCCAAGAATAAGTCCTAACTACGCAATCAAGGGGACCGCCGTGAAATACCTAGATTCAAGTTTCACATCCGGTGCGTCGGCACCTTATTTTGGTTGTTAGGCCTCAAAGGAGAATTTCGATGGTGCTCTTAGCCTTAGTCCTGCTTGCGGCTGGAACCGCGTCACCTAGCCCGTCCACCGGAGACGTTTTGGGCGTAATGCGAAGCGGTGACGGTAGCGAGTGGCAACTGATGGATGCTCCGACAAGACT
>JAYTVJ010000032.1:0-7683 GCA_043744535.1 Arenimonas sp. | reverse complement strand
GCAGTGGCATATTGGCGACAGTAAATTCATGACCATCAACATTGATAGCGTGTTCTTTCTGCTATCGATGTGCGCGTTGTTTGTCGGATTGTTCTTGTATGTATCGCGCCGCGCCACCGCTGGCGTGCCAGGAAAATTGCAGTGTGCGCTGGAAATGGTTGTTAGTGGCATTGATGGCCTTGTGCGTGAAACCTTTCACGGCCAGAGCAAGTATATTGCGCCCTTGGCGGTCACCATTTTCTGCTTAGTATTTCTCATGAACTTTATGGATATGGTGCCGGTTGATTTATTGCCGTGGGCCGCCCATGAGTCTGGCATCAAATACTTGCGCGTTGTGCCTACAGCTGATCTGAATACCACCCTTGGTATGTCGTTTGGTGTTTTTTTGCTGATTCATTATTTCGGCATTTCACACAAAGGCATCGGCTTGTTCACCAAAGAAATCTTCACTGCGCCATTTCATGCAACCGGCCCAGTTGGCACTATTTTGCTTGCGCCAGCCAATCTTTTATTGCGATTGATTGAAGAAATGGTCCGTCCTATTTCGCTTAGCTTGCGCTTGTTCGGCAATATGTATGCTGGCGAACTCATTTTTATTCTAATCGCCGTCATGACATTAGGTTCTTCGCTCAATGCCATGTCAACCTATGTCATGATGCCGGTTCAGTTTGTTGCTGGCTTCATCTGGACGGCCTTCCATGTTCTGGTCATTACCCTGCAAGCATTTATTTTCATGATGCTGACCGTGGTGTACTTGAGTATGGCGGCAGAAAAGCACTAATTTTCATTTCGTTTTTGTTTTAAATTTACTATTCACTTTTTAACTTAACTTGCAACACACGGAGAGCAACATGGAAAACATTAATCTTATCGCTAACGTAATGGGTATGACAGTAATCGCCGCAGCACTTTTAATCGGCTTGGGCGCATTAGGCACAGCGATCGGCTTCGCTATTTTGGGCGGTAAATTCTTAGAAGGCGCGTCGCGTCAGCCAGAACTGACCCCAATGTTGCAAACCAAATTATTCATCGTGGCTGGCTTGTTGGATGCGATTCCAATGATTGGCGTTGCTATTGCTTTGTTATTGATTTTCGCAAACCCATTCCTCAGCACCTTAGCCGGTTAATTTTGGCATTGTGATGTAGCGGATGGCATGGTGTCGTCCGCCAATTGGAGTAGGTTATGGATATTAATATCACGCTATTTATTCAAGGTTTTGCGTTTTTCGCAGTCGCTTGGGTAGTAATGAAGTTCGGTTGGCCAAGTATTATGGCGGCCATTGAAGAGCGTCAGGCGAAAATTGCTGATGGTTTGGCTGCTGCTGATCGCAGCAAGAAAGATTTGGCGCAAGCCGAAGATAAAATCAATGAAGTGTTACGCGAAGCGCGTGGCAAGGCCAATGAAATCATTGCCCAAGCCGAAGCACGGCGTTTGCAGATTATTGATGCGGCCAAAGACGAAGCGGTGACTGAAGCGACGCGCTTAAAAGAAAGTGCGCATGCTGAAATCGAGCAATCGGCGAATAAAGCACGCGAACAACTGCGCAAACAGGTTTCAGTCTTGGCATTGGCCGGCGCTGAAAAAGTTATACGTCGTGAAATCGACAGTGCGGCGCACAAAGCGTTGCTTGACGAATTAGCAGCGGAAATCTAAGGCGAATACGATGAGTCAGGCTATTACACTTGCACGTCCGTATGCCCGCGCCTTGTTTTTGTTGGCGAAGGAAGCGGGGCAATTAAAATCGGTTTCCGCATCGCTGAGTTTTTCTGCGCAAGCTAGCCTTGTTCCCGAGCTTGCTGAGCTACTCGGCAATCCGCGTGTCAGCAATGCACAATTGCTCGATTTACTGAGCCCCGTTGAAGCCAACGATACCATGCAGCGTTTTTTATCGGTCTTGGCAGAAAACAATCGTTTGGCTTTACTGCCTGAAGTGTCGGCATTGTTTGAGCAATTGCGTGCAGAAAGTGAGCACATTCTGAAAGCCAATGTCACATCTGCCGCGGCTTTGTCGGATGCTGAGTTAAGCAAGTTGACTGATGCGTTGAAAAAACGCTTCGGACGTGACGTTGAAGTGCATACGGCAGTCGATGAATCATTGATCGGTGGCGCTATTATCGATACCGGTGATTTAGTCATTGATGGTTCAGTACGTAACAAACTGGCTCGCTTGAATGCAGGCCTTACAAACTAATTTTTAATTAACCTCTGGCTCCGAGCCCGAAACTAGGAAATTCCATGAAGACGCTCAATCCGTCCGAAATCAGTGAACTGATCAAGAGTCGAATCGACAAAGTAAGTTTAGCTTCTGAAGCACGTAACGAAGGCACTGTTACCTCGGTGTCCGACGGTATTGTGCGCATCCACGGCTTGGCCGATGTGATGCAAGGCGAAATGATCGAATTGCCGAACAACACCTTTGCTTTGGCCTTGAACCTGGAGCGCGACTCGGTCGGTGCCGTGGTATTGGGCGATTACAAAAAATTGCTGGAAGGCGATGTGGCTAAAACCACTGGCCGCATTTTAGAAGTGCCAATTGGTCCTGAATTATTAGGCCGTGTGGTTAATGCATTGGGTGAGCCAATCGACGGTAAAGGCCCGATCAATACCGCATTAACAGCGCCAGTAGAAAAAGTAGCGCCAGGCGTTATTTGGCGTAAGTCGGTTTCTCAGCCTGTGCAAACCGGTTATAAATCGGTCGATGCAATGATTCCTGTGGGTCGCGGTCAGCGCGAATTAGTGATTGGCGATCGTCAAACCGGTAAAACCGCGTTGGCCATCGATGCCATCATCAATCAAAAAAGCACTGGCGTGAAATGTGTGTATGTGGCGATTGGCCAAAAAGCCAGCTCAATTTCCAACGTGGTTCGCCGCTTGGAAGAAAACGGCGCACTGGCACACACCATTGTGGTGGCTGCAACGGCTTCTGAATCCGCTGCTATGCAATACATTTCGGCCTATTCTGGCTGCACCATGGGTGAATATTTCCGCGATCGCGGTGAAGACGCATTGATTGTGTACGACGATTTGTCCAAGCAAGCCGTGGCATACCGCCAGATTTCTCTGTTGTTGCGCCGTCCACCGGGCCGCGAAGCGTATCCGGGTGATGTGTTCTATTTGCATTCGCGTTTATTAGAGCGTGCATCGCGGGTCAGCGAAGAATACGTGGAAAAATTCACCAATGGCGCGGTGAAAGGCCAAACCGGCTCCTTAACGGCATTGCCAATTATTGAAACCCAAGCCGGTGACGTGTCGGCATTCGTGCCAACCAACGTGATCTCGATTACCGACGGCCAAATCTTCTTGGAAACCGATTTGTTCAACGCCGGTATTCGTCCAGCGGTGAACGCCGGTATTTCGGTGTCTCGCGTGGGTGGTGCAGCGCAAACCAATATCATGAAAAAACTGTCGGGCGGCATTCGTATTTCGCTTGCACAGTACCGTGAATTGGCAGCGTTCGCGCAGTTCGCCTCCGATTTGGATGAAGCCACACGTAAGCAATTGGAACGCGGTCAACGCGTTACTGAATTAATGAAGCAAAAACAATATGCGCCAATGTCCATCGCGCAAATGGCTTTGTCGATTTATGCCGCTAACGAAGGCTATTTGGATGACGTGGCCATGCCGCTAATTCTTCCGTTCGAAGCTGGCTTGCACGCGCATATGGCCAACAACTACGGCGAATTGGAAAAAAATATCGTTGCCACTGGCGATTGGAACAAGGACATCGAAGCGCAGTTTAAGCAAATCGTGTCCGAATTCAAAACCACCGGTAGCTGGTAATAACGAAAATGGCGTGCCTTGGCGCGCCAAACAAGAGATAAATTATGGCAGGCGGACGTGAAATCAAAACCAAAATCAAAAGTGTGCAGAACACCCGCAAGGTGACTCGCGCTCTTGAAATGGTTTCAGCCTCAAAAATTCGTAAAGCGCAAGAACGCATGAAGGCGTCGCGTCCGTATGCACGGATGATGCGTCAGATTGTGGGGCATATTGCCAAAGCCAATACCGATTACGTGCACCCGTTTATGGTTGACCGCACCGATGTTAAGCGTGTTGGCTATATTGTGGTGTCGTCAGATCGCGGTTTGTGCGGCGGTTTGAATTCGCAAATGTTCCGCCGCGTTTTGGCTGATATGCGCACATGGCAAGATAAAGATATTGCTATTGATGTGGTGTGCGTAGGCAGCAAAGCAGCAACATTTTTCCGTCGTTTAAAAGTCAATATGGTCGGCACGGTTACGCATTTGGGTGAACAGCCGCAGATTGATCAATTGGTTGGCGTTATTAAAGTGATGTTAGATAGCTTTGAAGCGGGCAGCTTGGATCGCGTATTCCTGTGCTATAACGATTTCATTAATACCATGACTCAAAAACCAACGCAGGATCAGTTGTTGCCATTGCCTGCCAGCGAAAGCCTGGATTCTAAACACAGCTGGGATTATCTCTATGAGCCGGACGCGCACAGCGTGCTCGATCATGTGATCACGCGCTATGTTGAATCCTTGGTGTATCAGTCGGTGTTGGAAAACTTAGCCTCTGAGCATGCGGCGCGCATGGTGGCCATGAAGTCGGCTTCCGACAACGCCAACAAACTGATTGAAACATTGCAATTGATTTATAACAAAGCGCGTCAAGCGGCGATTACTCAGGAAATTTCTGAAATCGTTGGCGGTGCTGCTGCCGTTTAAAAAGAATATGTAGGAGCGCCTTTAGGCGCGATAGAAAACAAATCGATTTATTTGAGGATACGAAAATGAGCCAAGGCAAAATTGTACAAATTATCGGCGCGGTGGTCGACGTTGAATTCAACCGCGACGAAGTGCCAAAAGTTTACGATGCATTGAAAGTGACCAATACTGAAATCACCCTTGAAGTACAGCAGCAGTTGGGTGATGGCGTGGTGCGTTGCATTGCATTGGGTTCAACCGATGGCTTGAAGCGTAACTTGATTGCGGTTAACACCGGTCATGGTATTTCGGTTCCGGTTGGCGCCGGCACCTTAGGCCGCATTATGGACGTGCTCGGCAATCCGATTGACGAAGCAGGCCCAGTGGATGCCAAAGCGCATTGGGAAATCCATCGTGCAGCGCCTTCCTATGAAGAGCAGTCGTCAACCAATGAATTGCTGGAAACCGGCATTAAAGTGATTGACTTGATGTGTCCGTTTGCTAAGGGCGGTAAGGTCGGTTTGTTCGGCGGCGCGGGCGTGGGCAAAACCGTCAACATGATGGAATTGATCAACAACATCGCCAAGGCACATGAAGGTCTGTCGGTTTTCGCCGGTGTGGGCGAACGTACCCGTGAAGGTAACGATTTCTACCACGAAATGAAAGACTCCAACGTGCTTGATAAAGTAGCGATGGTGTATGGCCAGATGAATGAGCCACCAGGCAACCGCTTGCGTGTAGCATTAACCGGCTTAACCATGGCCGAATACTTCCGTGATGACATCGATCCAGCCACCGGCAAAGGCCGTGACATCTTGTTCTTCGTGGACAACATTTACCGCTACACCTTGGCCGGTACCGAAGTGTCGGCGTTGTTAGGCCGTATGCCATCTGCGGTGGGCTACCAGCCGACCTTGGCTGAAGAAATGGGCGTGCTGCAAGAGCGCATTACGTCAACCAAAACTGGTTCGATCACCTCGATTCAAGCCGTGTATGTGCCAGCCGATGACTTGACCGATCCATCGCCAGCAACCACCTTTGCCCACTTGGACGCAACGGTTGTGTTGTCGCGTAATATCGCCTCTTTGGGTATTTACCCAGCGGTCGATCCACTCGATTCAACGTCGCGCCAGCTCGATCCAAACGTCATCGGCAATGAGCATTACGACACCGCACGTCGCGTGCAGTCAACCTTGCAAAAATACAAAGAACTGAAAGACATTATTGCCATCTTGGGTATGGATGAATTGTCAGAAGAAGACAAACAAGCCGTATCGCGTGCGCGTAAAATTGAACGCTTCTTCTCGCAGCCTTTCCACGTGGCAGAAGTGTTCACCGGCTCGCCGGGTAAATACGTTACCTTGAAAGAAACCATTCGTGGCTTCAAAATGATTTGCGATGGCGAATGCGATCATTTGCCAGAACAAGCGTTCTATATGGTTGGCGGTATTGATGAAGCCATCGAGAAAGCCAAAAAATTGACCGAAAAAGCGTAATGGTGGGTGCGCTTCGGTGCACCGAGAAAGCTTGATGTAGGGTGGGTCTTGACCCACCGTGTTTTAATAAATGTGGAAGAAAGCGTATGACATCGACAATTCGTTGCGACATCGTCAGTGCCGAAAAAGATATTTTCAGCGGTTCGGTGAAAATGGTGGTGGTTACTGGTGAAATGGGCGAGCTCGGCATTGCGCCACAGCATGCGCCATTAATCACGCGCATCAAGCCAGGTTTTGTGCGCATTACCTTAGAAAACGGCGAGCATGTAGAGTTTTATGTGTCTGGCGGTATTTTAGAAGTTCAGCCACAACTGGTTTCGGTATTAGCCGATACCGCTGAGCGCGCCGAAAGCTTGGATGAAGTAAAAGCCACGCAAGCAAAAGCAGACGCCGAGCGTATATTGGCGAACCGCGGCGAAGCCATGGAAATTGCTGAAGCGCAAACTAAGCTTGCAGAAGCAATGGCGCAGTTGCAAGCGCTTGAACGACTTCGTAAGAACCTTAAGCACTAAACGAAAAAACCGGCTTAGGCCGGTTTTTTTAGCAGAAAATTTCGGGTATTCAGATATGCATGTCTAAGGCATAATAGAGGCTTAAGGAGATCGCATGTCACAGCCTTTACACGTGATTATTTTAGCCGCCGGTGAAGGCAAACGGATGAAATCCGTGCGCCCCAAAGTGTTGCAACGCATTGCCGGCAAAGCCATGTTAGCGCACGTTATCGACTCGGCCAGAACGCTAGGCGCCGCGGGTATTCATGTGGTATTTGGCCATGCCGGTGATTTAGTGCGCAGCGCATTTGCCGAACAAAGCGACTTGCACTGGGCTGAACAAGCACAGCAGCTAGGCACCGGCCATGCCGTGCAACAAGCCATGCCGCAAGTACCCGATGATGCGCGCGTATTGGTGCTGTATGCCGATGTGCCGCTGATTACCGAACAGACCTTAAGGCATTTATTGAGCACGGCAGGCGATGGCACGGCAGTGCTTGTGGAAAGCATGGAAGACCCAACCGGCTATGGCCGAGTGGTTTCAGACGCACAGGGTTTTGTACAAGCCATTGTTGAACAAAAAGATGCCAGCGCGGCACAAAAAGCGATCAAGCAAATCAATACCGGTGTCATTACCGCCAATGCTGAGCAATTAAATGCTTGGTTGTCTCAACTGGGCAATAACAACGCGCAAGGCGAATATTACTTAACCGATATTTTCGCTATGGCTGCAAAAGATAATATGCCTGCCAAGATATCGCCGTGTTTGGTGAAAGGTGAAGCCGACGGCGCCAACGACCCTATGCAGTTGGCGATGCTGGAACGACGCCTCCAACTACGAATAGCCAATGCTCTGATGTTGCAAGGCGTGCGTTTAACTGACCCTGCGCGCCTGGATGTGCGCGGCGACGTAACCGTAGGTTTGGATATTGAAATCGATGTTAATGTGGTTTTAGAAGGCAAGGTTATTTTGCACGATGGCGTGAGAATCGGGCCGTTCTGCCGTTTAAAAAATGTTGAATTGGGCG
>JAYTVJ010000031.1:0-7700 GCA_043744535.1 Arenimonas sp. | reverse complement strand
GCAGAATCATTAGCAAAGCATCGGATTATGGCTGATGGCATAAAAGTCATCGAACGCAATCCCGATATTATCTTTGGTTCGTGGTGTGGCAAGAAATTCCGCCCAGAAAAAGTGGCAGCGCGCAACGGCTGGCAAGACATTCAAGCGGTTAAAAATGCGCAGTTGTTTGAAATTAAATCGCCAATCATTCTGCAGCCCGGCCCAGCCGCTTTAACCGATGGTATTCAATCAATGGCCAAACATATCCATGCGTGGGCCAAGGCTTAATCGTTTTCTTGGCTGAGTGCTCGTCCGCGCTCGGCCGCTGCGTCCATCGCAGTTTGCACTAATTCACGCAGGCCGCCATGTTCGAACTTTACAAGCGCAGCGTGCGTGGTGCCATTGGGCGAAGTCACCCGCTGCCGCAGCACATCGGCAGGTTCGCCGGACTCACTGAGCATTTTGGCTGCTCCCACAAAGGTTTGCACCGCCAACGCTTGCGCGGCTGCTTTGGGCAAGCCTTGTTGCTCGGCCGCTGCTTGCATGGCTTCAGCCAGCAAAAACACATAGGCGGGGCCGCTGCCCGACAACGCCGTAACCGTGTCAATCAGCGACTCTTCATCAATCCAAGTGGCCGAGCCGGTGGCGCGGAATAGTTGCTCGGCAAGCTGCTTTTGTTCGGCGTTCACCTGTGCATTGGCGAACAAGCCGCTGGCACCAGCGCCAAGCAGCGCTGGCGTGTTCGGCATTACCCGCACCACGGCCATCTCGCCGCCAAGCCAGGTGTCTAGTTGCGTAGCGGTTATGCCGGCCGCAATAGAAATAATCAGCGGTTTTTGTGTTTGCGCCAACGCGCTTAATTGCGTGCAAACCGATTTCATCACCTGCGGTTTAACCGCAAACAGCCAAACCTGAGCTTGCGTTGCCACAGCAGTATTGTCATCTAATACCTGCAAGTCCAATTCCTGTGAAAGGGCGTTTCGTGTGGGCTCATACGGCTCAGAAATATGGATGGCTGATTTATCGAAGCCTTGCTGCAGCAAGCCACCAATAATGCTGCGCGCCATATTGCCGCCGCCGATAAATGCTATGGATGTATTCATAAGTCCTCTAGTTTTTTTGCCGCTGGCCGAACAGGGCGCTGCCAATTCGGACTAAATTTGCGCCGTGCGCAATCGCTAATGGAAAATCATCGCTCATGCCCATCGATAAAGTATCCATGCTTGGGTAGTGTATTTTCAGTGTATTGAATAATTTTTGCATGGCAGTGAAAGCTTGGCCATTATTGCTTAAGTTTGGCGCTGGGATTGCCATTAATCCGCGTAACAAAAGATTCGGAAATGTAGCAACATGCTTTGCTAAGGTTTCTGCTTCAGCCATGTTGCACCCTGATTTGCTGGCTTCGTCATCCACATTTACTTGAAGGAGAACATTCAAGGCTGGCAAGTGCGCTGGTCGGTACTGGCTTAGTGCTGAAACAATTTTTTTACGATCGACCGTTTGCACCCAATCAAAATGCTCGGCCACTATTTTGCATTTATTGGATTGCAACGGCCCAATTAAATGCCATTCAATCGATAGGTCGGATAATGCCTGAATTTTAGCCACGGCTTCTTGTACATAATTTTCGCCAAAGGCCCGTTGCCCAAGTTGATAGCAAGCGCGCACGGCTTCAGCAGGCTGCGTTTTCGATACAGCCAACAATTGTACCGAATGGCCAGTATTATTTGCGCAGGCCAACAGCGCATTGTTAAGATTTTGATAGTTTTGAGGTAATTCCGGCATGGTGACTTGTCGAATTATTCAGGAGGGTTATACTTAGCTTGTTACTGTGCCATGATAAGCCACGGAATAGGGGAAATAAAATGGATATTGCTGAACTATTAGCGTTCTCGGTTAAGAACAAAGCCTCCGACTTGCATCTTTCATCGGGCTTGCCGCCCATGATTCGCGTGGATGGCGACGTCAGGCGCATCAACATTCCAGCGCTTGATCACAAGCAAGTGCATGCACTGGTTTACGACATCATGTCTGACAAACAGCGCCGTGATTTCGAGGAATTCTTAGAAGTCGATTTCTCCTTCGAGATTCCTGGCTTAGCGCGATTTCGCGTCAATGCCTTCAATCAGAACCGAGGCTGTGCGGCCGTGTTTCGTACTATTCCAAGCCAGATTCTCACTTTGGATGAATTAGGCTGTCCGAAAATTTTCAAAGATATAATTGAGCAGCCGCAGGGCTTAATTTTAGTTACCGGCCCCACCGGCTCGGGTAAATCAACCACTTTGGCGGCAATGGTTGATCACATCAATAAAAACGAATTCGGGCATATCCTCACCATTGAGGACCCGATTGAATTCGTGCACACCTCGCAAAAATGCTTAGTGAACCAGCGCGAAGTGCATCGTGATACGCATGGCTTTGAAGCCTCATTGCGGTCAGCATTACGCGAAGATCCAGATTACATACTGGTTGGCGAGTTGCGCGACTTGGAAACCATCCGCCTAGCGTTAACAGCTGCAGAAACGGGGCATTTGGTGTTCGGCACCTTGCATACCAGTTCGGCAGCCAAAACCATTGACCGAATCATCGACGTATTCCCGGCGGCCGAAAAAGCCATGGTGCGCTCCATGTTGTCGGAGTCGTTGCGTGCGGTTGTTGCGCAGAGCTTAATGAAAAAAACCGGCGGTGGCCGAATCGCTGCGCATGAAATTATGGTGGCAACGCCTGCCATCAGAAACTTAATCCGCGAGGATAAAGTGGCGCAGATGTACTCATCTATTCAAACGGGCCAAGCCACGGGCATGCAAACCCTAGACCAATGCATGTTGGATTTAGTCAAGCGCGGCCAGATCAGTAAAAGTCAGGCCTGGGAATATGCTAAAGACAAACGCTTATTTGAATAAGCACGAGGAGAGCAGTTATGAGCAGTATTGATTTCACCTCATTTTTAAAATTGATGGCACACAAAAAAGCGTCAGACTTATTCATCACCGCGGGTGTGCCGCCGTCAATCAAAGTGCAGGGTAAAGTATCGGCAATCACCCAAAGCCCATTAACGCCGCAGCAAAGCCGCGAAATGGTGCTCAATGTCATGTCGCCCTCGCAGCGCGAAGAATTCGAAAAAACCCATGAGTGCAATTTCGCCATTGGCGCTGCCGGTGTAGGGCGTTTTCGTATTAGTTGTTTCTACCAGCGCAATCAAGTGGGCATGGTTTTGCGTCGCATTGAAACCAAGATTCCAACCATCGAAGAGTTGAATTTGCCGGTTATCTTGAAATCCTTGGCAATGACCAAGCGCGGCATTATCATTTGCGTCGGTGCAACGGGCACGGGTAAATCCACAACGCTCGCCGCCATGATTGGTTATCGCAACCTAAATTCCACCGGGCATATCATTACCATTGAAGATCCGATTGAATTTGTGCATAAACACGAAGGCTGCATCATCACCCAGCGTGAAGTGGGAATTGATACCGATAGCTGGGAAAACGCGCTGAAAAATACACTGCGACAGGCACCCGATGTGATTATGATTGGCGAAGTGCGCACACGCGAAGGCATGGATCATGCCATTGCCTTTGCGGAAACGGGCCACTTGGTGTTTTGCACCTTGCACGCCAATAACGCCAACCAAGCCATTGACCGAATCATCAACTTCTTCCCCGAAGAGCGCCGTAATCAATTGCTCATGGATTTATCGCTAAACTTGAAAGCGATTATTGCCCAGCAATTAATTCCAAGCCCAGATGGCAAAGAACGCCATGTGGCAATGGAAATTTTGCTTGGTACGCCATTAGTACAAGATTACATCCGCGATGGCGAGGTGCATAAACTCAAGGAAGTCATGAAAGAATCGACCTTACTTGGCATGAAAACCTTCGATCAAAGCTTGTTTGATTTGTACCAAGATGGCGATATTAGCTACGAAGATGCCATCCGTTACGCCGATTCCAGCAACGAGGTACGCTTGAAAATTAAACTGGCACAAGGTGGCGATGCCCGTACTTTGTCGCAAGGCATGGATGGTGTTGAGATTTCAGACACCCGTTAACTTGCTAGAATCATCTCAGCCACGCGCTCAGCCAACATCATGGTGGGCGCGTTGGTATTTCCGCCAATCAATTTCGGCATAACCGAGGCATCCACCACGCGCAATCCTTGCACGCCAATGACGCGGCATTGTGGATCAACAACACTTTCGGGCTGATGGCTTGCGCCCATTTTGCAGGTGCCGACTGGGTGGTAAATGGATTCGGCTTTATCACGAATGAATTGTGCAATTTGAGCGTCGCTTAGCACCTCTGGGCCTGGAAACAACTCGGTGCTTCGGTAATTGTCGAATGCGTGCTGGGCCAGAATTTTGCGAGCCGCTTTCACGGCTTCAATCATTACTTTTATATCAAAGCCTTCGGCATCGCTTAAATAGCCCGCTTCAATACGCGGCTTATCCAGAATATTAGCGCTGCTTAAATATAAGCGGCCACGGCTTTTCGGGCGTAAGAAACAGGCATGCAGTGTATAGCCAGAACCGGGCATTTTATGGCGGCCGTGGTCATCCAGCTGGGCCGGCACAAAATGAAACTGCACATCGGGCCGCTCGTCTTCAGCTAAAGATGTGCGTAAAAAACCTCCCGATTCAGCCACATTGCTGGTGCCTGGGCCTTGCTTAAACAACAAGAATTGCAAGCCAGCCAGCACTTGATTGGTACTGTCGTAGGTTATGTCTTGCGTGCATTGCTGCAGGATGCAGGCGTCCAGATGGTCTTGCAAGTTTCCGCCCACACCGGGCAGGTCATGCACAAGCTCAATACCATGCTGTTGTAGTTGGGCGCTTGGGCCAATGCCGGAAAGCATCAGTAGCTGCGGTGAGTTAATGCTGCCGCCGCATAAAATAATTTCTTTTTGTGCGGCTTCGCAAAAGCCGCCTTTGCCTGCAATGGAATACACTAAGGACGTTGCTTTGCCGTTCTCAAAAATAACCCGCGATGCAGTCGCTTTGGTAATAACCGTTAAATTCTTCCGGTTACGCACCGGTTTCAAATACGCTTGCGCGCTTGAACAACGCTGGCCATGTCGAGTGGTGGTTTGATACAAACCAAAGCCTTCTTGTTGTTCGCCATTGAAGTCTTCGCTACGAGGAAAACCGGCTTGTTGCGCGGCCTCAAGAAAAACAGGGGTCAGTGGATTGAGATAGCGCGGATCGGAAACGCCTAAAGGGCCACTGCCGCCATGCAGGGCGCTTTCGCCACGCTGATTTGTTTCTGATTTTTTGAAGTAAGGCAGCACCGCATGCCAGTTCCATCCAGTGGCGCCGAGTTGTTCCCACTCATCGTAATCTTTGGCGTGGCCACGAATGTAACACATGGCATTTATTGAGCTAGAACCGCCAAGCACCTTGCCGCGTGGCCACCACAGTGTGCGTTGATTGAGCTGCGGCTCGGGCGCGGTGTTGTAATCCCAGTTAATGCCTTTTTGACCGACTAACTGGGCAATGCCAGCGGGCATGTGCACTAATGGGTTCCAGTCACTTGCACCGGCTTCAAGTAATAAAACACGATTTTCGGGGGTTTCGCTGAGCCGATTGGCGAGTACGCAGCCCGCTGAGCCGGCACCAACAATGATGTAATCGTACATAGTAATTCTTTTAATGATGACTATAAGCAGACTATGCCCCGACGATAGAGTAGATGCTCTAAAGCCACCTATGGGCTAAATGCATCGCCTGTGATTTAATGGGAGTCTGATTTCAGGATGCATGCATGCTTTTAGCTACTCGGCTCGCGCGATTCAAAGACTTAAACCAACAATCTCCGGCCTTGCTTTGGTCGTTCATTTATTTTTTCTGTTTATTGAGTGGCTATTATGTATTAAGGCCGGTACGTGAAGCGATGTCTGCTTCCAACGATGTTGAAGCTATATTTCCGCTATCTATGATTGATTTTTTTGCGCAGCGTGGCGTGGCTTTATCTGATTTCACGTTGCAGGTGATTTTCACCCTGGTTTTTATCCTCATGCTGTTGTTGCAACCCGTTTATGGCTGGCTTGTGAGCCGCTTTCCGCGCAGGGTGTTCTTGCCGGTAATTTATGGCTTCTTCATCAGTACCTTATTGCTGTTCTACGTTATGTTCGACAGTGGCGTGCCGGGCCGCGGCATGGCATTTATTTTATGGATAACGGTATTTAATTTATTTGCAGTAGCCGTGTTCTGGAGTTTTATGGCAGATGTTTTTTCCACGTCTGATGCACGCAAATATTATGGCTATATTGGTGCGGCAGGCACCATTGGCGCATTTCTAGGCCCGTTGCTCACCAAAATATTGGTTCAGCGAGTAGGTATTGCAAATATGATGCTCGTGTCCGCGCTGTTGTTTACGATTTGTGTGGTTTGCATCATGCGGCTACGGGTTTGGGCTGCTGAGCGCGAGCGTGAAAGCAATCTCGTCAGTGGTGAAATTCCAATGGGTGGAGAGATTCTAGCTGGCCTGAAATTGGTTATGCGCGAACCATTACTTCGTTGGATGGCGGTTATGGTGTTCTTTGGGGTGGGTGTTGGCACCTTACTCTATAACGAGCAAAATGCCATTGCACGGACGCATTTCAGTTCGCCTGAAGCGCGCGCTAATTTTTTCGCGACCATAGATCTCGCGGTGAATTCATTAACACTGCTGATTCAGCTACTGTTTACGCGATCGGTGCTTTCACGTTTTGGCATTGCCCCAGCGCTGCTTATTCCAGGCATCGCGATTATTATCGGTTTTTCTATCCTATCCGCTTCGCCATTGCCGTTAATGGTTGCGATTGTTCAAGTGGTTACGCGCTCCAGCGAATTTTCATTAGCCAAGCCTGCCCGCGAAACCATCTATACCCGCGTTGGCCGTGAGTGGCGCTACAAAGCAGGCACAGCTATTGATACGGTTTTTTACCGGGGTGGCGATTTAACCTTTGTCTGGGTGCACAAAGCATTGTCTGCATTTGGCTCAAATATGGTATTTGCAGCAGGCGTTTTGGTGGCGGGATTTATGACGCTCAGTGCATGGAAGGTTATAAAAACCGAAAAAAAATTGATTGAACCGTAGGGGCGAAACTTGTGTTCGCTCGATTTGAACCCGAACGTAGTGGCGGGTCCCAGACCCGCCCAGAAATTGCGCAGATTTAAACAGGGCGCAGCAAGCAGCGCCCCTACAGCATTATTTCTTTGGAGTCATCCACATGCGAATTTCGGCATGAAAGACTTTATCGCCGCTGGCATCCAGTGCATCCACATTAATCGGTAAATCGTAGCTGCTGGTGCTGCTCACGATAGCTATCATTGGCGTGGCAATGGCGCGAATGGTGCCACTGGCTTTCTTTAAATACGAAACGTTCATGCCTTTCGGAATCCAACGCATATCGGCGGGCAGGCTAGCATCGGTCATTACCCCAGCGCATAGTTCAGCCAGATTACACAAGGCAATAGCATGCACGGTGCCAATATGATTATGCACAGCGCGACGATCTTGAATCATAGCCTCACAGCGAGAATTTTCTAATAAGGTAAAACGCGGTGAAATACTGCCGAAATAGGGTGCCTTAAAACACACCGCTTTTGAAAACAGCCAATGCCCAAACGGCCATCGAGTCATTTTTTTGTACAGCGACAATAACGCGGTTTGTTGTGCCATCGAATTATTCCGTGAACCGTAGGGGCGAATGATTATTCGCCCGGTGTCATACAAAACGTA
>JAYTVJ010000030.1:0-2375 GCA_043744535.1 Arenimonas sp. | reverse complement strand
GGCTGCACTTGCGCGCTAACAAAAGCAAGCGCTGCATCTTGCTTAAACTGCCTAACCACACCCACCGGAATACCGGCAGGAAAGCGACCACCAACACCCGAGGTTAATAATACATCGCCGACTTTAATATCATCGCTGGGTGTTAAATTCGCCAATGACAAAATTCGGTCATTGCCTTGACCAAACAGAATCGAGCGGAACCCCGATCGCGACACCATAACCGGCAACGCATGGTCGGCATCGGTAATGCTAATAACCAGCGATTTGCTGGCATACACTTCTGATACCTGGCCAACCAATCCGCGTGCATCAATAAGCACTTGCCCAACACGCACGCCTGAATTACTGCCTTTATCAATAACAAATCTTTTTTGGGTTGGCTCAGGATTCATGCTGACCAATTCAACCAGGCGCGCTTCAAATGCAAGCCGTTGTTTCGCGGATAACAGTGCTCTTAACGCGCTGTTTTCTGATTGCATGGAGGCCATTTGTTGTATGGCTAAATCCGATTTCAATTGCTTGGATTCGAGCGCTTTAACTTGGCTGCGTAACTGTTGGTTGCTACGCATTGCCGACAGCGTGTTTTGCCAAACACTGTATGGCCTAGATGCCAACCACCAAACCGGCGACACCAAAACGCTGGCTTGATTGCGGATAGTAGAACTGACAGCGAAGCGATTATCGACCAGCATTAAGGTAATCGACAACATGCAGTAAAACAGAAACGGCAGCCAAGCATTTAAGCTGCTGCCGAACTGTATCGATTTAAATTTATCCAGCGCCACAATCTATTCGCGGGTCGAGAATTCACCACCGCCATGCATATCAATTAACTCTAAGGCCTTGCCGCCGCCACGCGCCACGCAAGTCAAAGGATCGTCAGCCACATGCACATGCAGGCCGGTCTTATCGGAAATTAATTTATCTAAATCTTTTAATAAAGCACCACCGCCTGTCAGCACAATGCCACGTTCAGTCATGTCGGCGCACAATTCCGGCGGGGTTTGTTCTAAGGCCAATTTAATGGCGCTGACAATACCAGACAACGGTTCGCGCAATGCTTCTAGGATATCGTTGGAGTTAATAACGATTTCGCGTGGCACGCCTTCTGCCAAATTGCGGCCAGACACACGCATTTCCTTAATTTCTTGCTGCGGAAACGCACAGCCAATTTCCAGCTTGATACGTTCTGCCGTGGTTTCGCCAATTAAGGTGCCGCGTGTGCGGCGCACATGATTTACAATCGCTTCATCGAAACGATCTCCGCCAATTTTTACCGATTGCGAATACACGATTCCGTTCAAGGAAATGACTGCCACTTCCGTGGTGCCGCCGCCAATATCGATCACCATTGAGCCGCGTGCTTCGGCCACCGGAATACCTGCGCCAATGGCCGCAGCCATCGGTTCTTCAATAATAAATACATCGCGTGCACCGGCTTCTAAAGCCGATTCTTTGATGGCACGGCGTTCAACTTGTGTGGATCCGCAAGGCACGCAAATTAATACCCGCGGGCTTGGGCGCAAAAAACGCGAGGTGTGTACTTTGCGAATGAAATGTTTGAGCATTTCTTCGGTATAGGTGAAATCGGCAATCACACCGTCTTTCATTGGGCGCACTACCGTTAAATTACCCGGTGTGCGGCCTAGCATTTGTTTGGCATCGGAGCCAACGGCTGCCACGGAATGCGAATGGTGGCCGTTACGGCTGGTACGAATCGCAACCACCGAAGGTTCATTTAGAACAATGCCTTGGCCGCGTACATAAATGAGGGTGTTGGCTGTTCCAAGATCAATGGACAAATCATTGGAAAAAAGACCGCGAAGCTTTTTAAACATCAGGAAAAGCCTTATTTTGAGGGGTTTTATTCAGTCCACTAGGATACCGTTTTACGCAATATTGGACAAGCAATACCTGTTTCTTGTTCCGTGAATAGTCAGACAGATGCCTTTGTATCAGGTAAAATACAAGACCTTAGTAATTTCATGGATTTACGATGTCTCGAGCATTAATTTGCGGTTCGCTAGCCTTTGATACCATCATGGCGTTTCAGGACCAATTCAAGAACCATATTCTGCCCGATAAAGTCCATATTTTGAATGTTTCATTCTTTGTGCCAAGAATGCGCCGAGAATTTGGCGGCTGTGCAGGCAATATTGCCTATAATTTGAAGCTATTGGGCGGAAACCCCTTGCCAATGGCCACGGTTGGGCAAGATTTCGAAAGCTATCGTGAACATTTTGAACACTGCGGCATTCCGTTAACGCACGTTAAAGTGGTGCCAGATTTATACACCGCGCAAGCGTTTATCACTACCGATCTTGACGATAACCAGATCACTGCGTTTCACCCTGGCGCCATGATGCGTTCGTACG
>JAYTVJ010000029.1:0-7794 GCA_043744535.1 Arenimonas sp. | reverse complement strand
TAAATCCTTCGTTGATCCTACGGTGTTTCATTTGCCGACCAACATGACCGGCATTGTCGGCCCGAACGGTTGCGGAAAATCCAACATCATTGACGCCATTCGTTGGGTAATGGGCGAAAGCTCTGCATCGCGCTTGCGCGGCGATGCCCTAACCGATGTGATTTTCTCCGGTTCGTCAACACGCAAGCCAGTTAGCCAAGCCACGGTTGAGCTCATTTTCGACAACAGCGAAGGCAATAGCGGTGGCGAATTCGCGCGTTTCACGGAAATTTCGGTGAAGCGCTCTGTCAGTCGTGATGGGCAATCCAATTATTATCTAAACGGTGCACGTTGTCGGCGCCGCGATATTACTGATTTATTTTTAGGCACAGGCCTTGGTCCGCGCAGCTATTCGATTATCGAACAAGGCATGATTGGTCAAATCATTGAGGCCAAGCCCGAAGATTTGCGTGTCTATCTTGAAGAGGCGGCGGGGATTTCGAAATACAAAGAGCGCCGCAAAGAAACCGAATCGCGCATTAAAAGTACGCGTGAAAATCTTGATCGCTTGAATGATTTACGCGAAGAAATTGACAAGCAACTTGAGCATCTGAAGAAACAAGCCAGAGCCGCCGAACAATACCAGCTGTTGCAAGTTGAGCGCATTGAGAAAGATGCGCAACTGAAAGCAATGGACTACCGTAATTTAGGTGTCGAATTGATTAAGCACCAAGATGGCCTGCGCGATGGTGAACTCGCGCTGCAGAAGCTGTTGGCTGATCAGCGGCATGCTGAGTCGCAAATTGAATTATGCCGTAGCCAACATATTGAAGCGTCAGAAACCTTGGCTAAAGTGCAATCGGAAGGCTACCGCGTTAGCGCTGAGTTAGCGCGCATTGAACAACAAATTCAACATCAACGGGAACTCAAACTGGGTCTTGAAAAAGCCCGTGCAGAGGCCGATCAAGCGTTGGTACAAGTTGAACAACATCTGCAAGATGATCAAAGCAAAGCCAGCGCCATTGAGGCCGAAATTGCCAGTATTGAGCCACAATTGGCCAGCATGCAAATTGAGCAACAACACGCAACAGAATCCTTGCAACTGGCAGAACAATGCCTGCAAGAATGGCAAGCGCAGTGGGATGTTTATACTAAAGCGCAATCGGAAGCTAGCCGTTGGGCCGAGGTTGAGCGCACCAAAATTGTGTATCTAGAAAAACAAAATCTAGAGCTTAATCGTCGATCTGAACTGCTTAGCAATGAACGCACGGTATTGAATCCTGACTCAATATCAACCGGCTTGCAGGCCTTGAGTGACGATCACAGCAGTAAACGGATTAGCTTGGATCAACTAGCTTTAGATTTGGAATCACGCAGAATTCAATTGCAACAAATGCATGATGTGCAGCGTGAGAAACAAACCGGATTGTCAGAGTTGCGTAAGCAATTTGAAACGGCGCGCGGCCGGTTAGCGTCTTTAGAGGCCTTGCAGCATGCGGCATTAGGGCAGGAAAACAATCAGTCCATTACTTGGCTTGAGGCGCAAGGCTTAGGCAAACACAGCCGATTAGGCGAGATATTAACCGTTGAGGCAGGCTGGGAGTTCGCGGTTGAATCGGTATTGAGTAACTTGCTCGAAGCGGTTGCCGTTGAAGATACCAGCCGCTTATTAGATAGCTTAAGTAGCATTAAGCAAGGTCACTTGGCGTTAATCGATCAGGAAATGAGTGGCAATACTTTCCCGGCCAATACGCTGGCGGCAAAAATTCAAGGCCCAGATGCCATTAAGCAAACCCTTAGCCAGGTATACACCGCCAATGATTTAGCCAGTGCAAAGCAGCTATTGCCCGGGCTTTCCGAGCACGCGTCGGTCATTACGCAATCGGGCGAGTGGCTAGCGAAAGGCTTTGCTCGCGTCTTGCGTTCTGGCTATGCGCAACAAGGCAGCTTACAGCGTGAAGCTGAAATAAAGCAATTGCGTGAACACATCAATCAATTGGCTAGCGCTGAAAAAGCCGCTGTCACTGAACTTGCCGATATTAAAGATCGTTTGCTGGAAGCCGAGCATAGCCGTGAAGAAGCACAGCGTAGTATGTATCTTGCGCATCGCAGCGTTTCGGAACTTTCCGGGCAAATCCAAGGCGCGCAAAGTAAGTTGCAATCGGCACAATCACGAATTGCGTTGATTGACACCGAGTTGCAATCGGCTTCGCAAACCATGAGCGAAGCGCAAGTGCAAATAAGCGAAGCGCGTGCCCGATTGCAGCAAGCCACCGAATCAATGGCTAGCTTAGAATTGCAACGCAATGCACTTGAGGCGCAGCGCACAACGCATAACGCAAGTCGCGAGCAAGCGCGTGTACTCGTTCGTGAGCGTTCCGATGCCTTGCATAAAGTGGCCTTGTCTGTGCAATCGCACAATACCGCGCGCGCTGGTCTTGTTCAATCTATTGAACGCTTGCAGCAGCAACGCGGGCAATTGCTTGCTCGCACACAGCAAATAGCCGAGCAACTGCAGCATGGCGATAGCCCGATTGAGCAATTGAACACGCAGCGACAAACCGTCATGGATTGCCGGATTGTGTTTGAACGTGATCTTTCTTCAGCGCGTTCAAGCCTTGATGGCGTTGATCTTGAACTACGAAAATTTGAGCAGCAACGTCAGCACAGCGATAGTCAGGCATTAGTGCAACGCGAAAAAATCACCGCAGTAAAATTATTAGAACAAGCGGTTAGCCTGCGTGCAGAGCAGCTTAAAGAGGCGGTTGAGAAAGCAGGCGCCGTTATTGAGCATGTGCTGAGTAATTTGTCGGATAATTTTGATTCGGATTTATGGGCCAAAAGCCTAATGGATATCGAAATTAAGATGCGCCGTTTGGAGCCGGTCAATTTGGCGGCCATTCAAGAATTTGGCGAGCAAAGCGAACGCAAAACCTATCTTGATGCTCAAAATGCCGATTTAACCCAAGCATTAGAAACACTGGAAGAAGCCATTCGTAAAATCGATCGTGAAACGCGCGGACGCTTCAAGGAAACATTTGATCGCGTAAATGCCGGCGTGCAAGATTTATTCCCGCGTTTATTTGGCGGCGGCCATGCGTATCTTGAATTAACAGGCGAAGACTTGCTCGACACCGGTGTGGCTATTATGGCAAGGCCACCAGGCAAGCGTGTATCAAACATCAGCCTATTATCTGGCGGCGAAAAAGCCTTAACTGCAGTGTCGCTTGTGTTTGCCATTTTCAAACTCAACCCTTCACCGTTTTGCTTGTTAGACGAAGTGGATGCGCCGCTGGATGAGGCCAATGTCGGCAGATTCAGCGCGATGGTAACCGAGATGAGTGAGACGGTTCAATTTTTATTCGTAACCCACAATAAGGCAACCATGGAATCTGCTAAGCAATTATCTGGCGTTACCATGCGCGAGCCTGGTGTTAGTCGTATGGTTTCCGTTGATTTGGCGGAAGCTTCTCGTTTAGCAGGCGTGGCATAAGGAGCACCTATGTTTTCAGAATTAAGTGATGCCGTCATTATGCGTATTGTGATCGGCATAGCCTTTGTTGTGCTGTTGCTGGTGATTGTGTATTCCAGCAAAAAAAAGACCAAATCATCGGCTGAATCTGCAGTGCGAGTTGAACCGCAGCTGAGCTCAGAGCAAGCTGCTGAGGAATTAGCGCCTGATGAACTAACAGTTAATGAAGATTACAAAGAGCAGCCCAGTCTTGGCCTTGATGAAAATGCCGTTAGCAAGCAGCACAGTCATATTGGTGTGCGCCAGACGGAAGAATATGAAAAAATCATCATGCTGTATATGGCAGCAAAAAGTGGACACAGCATTTCCGGCGCCGAATTAGTGCTAGCCACGGAAAAAGTGGGTTTAGTTTTCGGCCACCATAATATTTACCATCGTCTAGCTGAAAGCATGCACTCAAACGAGCCGGTTTTTAGTATGGCGAATGTGATGCAACCGGGTTATTTTGATTTGAGCCAAATCGATAGCCTGCAAACGCCCGGCGTCAGTTTCTTTATGACACTGCCTGGCCCATTAACCGCAATGCAGGCCTGGGATACCATGTTGCCTATTGCGGAACGCA
Source organism: Arenimonas sp. (assembly GCA_043744535.1). GTDB lineage: Bacteria > Pseudomonadota > Gammaproteobacteria > Xanthomonadales > Xanthomonadaceae > Arenimonas. The sequence continues at coordinate 3,721 of JAYTVJ010000029.1, read as the reverse complement.
TGGCGCAGCTGCTTGACGCGGTGTTGTTGGATTCCGACCGAAACGCCTTGGGCCGCCAACGCGTGTTGCACATCAAAGAAGAATTGCGCGCGTTCGACCGTGAAAAAGATCGGCAGACCATTAAGCCTGGGCGTTAAATGCAGGCGATAAAAGCCAAGCTTCAGCAGCTACAGGCGCAAATTGAAGACGCCAACTTTCGCTATTATGTGCAAGATGATCCGTCGATGCCCGATAGCGACTACGATGCGCTGCTTCGTGAACTTGAACAGCTAGAGCGCGCCCATCCTGAACTAAGTGATGCACAATCGCCCACCCAACGCGTGGGGCATGCATTGCAATCGGCATTTGGCAAAGTAAAACATCAGGTTCCCATGTTGTCATTGGCGAATGCGTTTAGCGATGACGAAATTAAAGAGTTTATGCAGCGTATTGAAAACACTGTGCCTGCAGCGCAGCTTGAATTTTCTTGCGAGCCGAAGCTTGATGGTTTAGCCATCAGTTTACGCTATGAAAATGGTGTGTTAGTACAAGCAGCAACCCGTGGTGATGGCGAAGAGGGTGAAGATGTTACTGTAAATATTCGAACCATTCGTAGCATTCCACTGCGTTTAAGAAACGAGCACTGCCCGAATGTGCTGGAAGTGCGTGGTGAAGTATTTATGCCACGTTTGGCGTTTGAACAGTTTAATCAACGTGCATTGCTAAATAATGAAAAAACATTAGCAAATCCGCGCAATGGTGCCGCAGGTTCTTTGCGGCAACTAGATCCAAATATCACCGCACAGCGTCCGCTCAGTTTTTATGCGTATGCGCTGGGCTATGTTGAAGGCATGCAAATGCCTGAAAATCACTCACAGCTATTGGCCCAATTCCAAGCCTGGGGATTGCCAGTTAGCGCAGAGGTGCGTGTTGTACATGGGTTACAAGCGGTGCTGGAATATTATCGACATATTCAGCACATCCGTGATGATTTACCATACGACATCGATGGTGTGGTGTACAAGTTAAATTCACTCGTTTGGCAACAGGAATTAGGGTTTGTTTCGCGTTCGCCACGTTGGGCAATTGCACATAAATTTCCTGCGCTGGAACAAGCCACAACCGTGCTGGCTATTGATGTGCAAGTTGGCCGAACAGGTGCCATCACGCCCGTTGCACGCTTACAAGCGGTGAATGTGGCTGGCGTAACGGTAACCAATGCCACGTTGCATAATGCCGATCAGATTGAACGCTTAGGCGTGCGCGTGGGTGATCGAGTGATTGTTCGGCGCGCCGGTGATGTAATTCCCGAAGTGGTGCGTGTGATGCTGCAAGATCGCCCAGTGAATGCCGATGGCCAAACTTTGTATCCGCCTTTTCAAATGCCAAATATTTGCCCAGTGTGCGGCTCGGATGTGATTCGCGAGGCGGATGAATCCGTGGCGCGCTGTACGGGTGGATTTTTCTGCGATGCACAACGCAAGCAAGCCATTATTCATTTTGCCTCTCGCAAAGCCATGGACATTGTTGGGCTTGGCGACAAAATTGTGGACGATTTGGTGTCGTTTAATTTGGTTCATCATGCGGCTGATTTGTATTCCCTTGATTTGTCTGCATTGCAAGAAATGCGTCGCCAAAGCCAAGCGCAGAGCGGCTCTATGGATACTTCGGCAACAAAAGTTGAGCCAGTAAAATGGGCGGAAAATTTACTTGCCTCCATAGCAAACAGTAAGCAAGCGCGCCTAGACCGTTTTATTTTTGCTTTGGGTATTCGTGATGTGGGCGAAACAACGGCTAAAACATTGGCTAAGGAGTTTGGCGATTTGCCAGTATTAATGCAGGCTGATAACGAACGATTACTGGCAATTGCCGATGTTGGCCCGGTAGTGGCCAAGCGAATTGTGACTTTTTTTGCTCAGAAACATAATCGCGACGTGATTGATGCCTTGCTTGCAGCAGGCGTGCATTGGCCAATTGCAAAGGCAAAAGAGTATGCAACGGGGCCATTGCTTGGGCAAGTTTTTGTACTAACCGGCAGCTTGCAGGCATTCACGCGCGAACAGGCCGGTGAAAAATTAGAGCGTTTGGGGGCGAAAATTTCCTCATCGGTATCGAAAAAAACCTCGGTGCTTGTTGCCGGAACTGAGGCTGGTTCAAAGCTTCTGAAAGCACAAGAATTAAACATAACGGTTTGGAGTGAAGCACAGCTATTGCAGTATTTGAATGCACATGGATGCAACGATGAATGAACCATGGCGAACCACCGCGTCTGCCGGCGTACTGCAACAACGGGCTGAGCTATACCGAGTTTTGCGTCAGTTTTTCCACGCACGCCATGTGCTGGAAGTTGAAACGCCCATGTTGTCGGAAGCAGGCAATACTGATCCAAATATAGAAAGCTTCCATGTGCAATTTTCAGGCACAACACAGGCAGGAAAACCAACGCGATGGTTGCGTACCTCGCCTGAATTCGCTTTAAAGCGCTTACTGGCTAGCGGCGTCGGTGATTGTTATGAGCTCGGCCGGGTGTTTCGCAATGGCGAGTTCGGCCGCAAGCATAACCCTGAGTTCACGATGCTGGAATGGTATCGCGTTGGTTGGAATCATTTGCAGCTTATTGATGAATGCATTGCGTTGTTGCAGCAGGTTTTCGCTTTGAAAGCGGTGGACTTGCAGGTTCAGCGATTTACATATCAAGAGCTATTCAAAGCGAGTATTGGTATAAACCCACATACAGCTAGCGAGGCACAGCTTTGTGCTGCAGTACAAGCTGTTATCGATATTAATTTACAAGGCTTGCGCCGCGATGATTTATTGGATTTATTGCTAACGCATTGCATTGAGCCAAAATTCCCGGCGCAGCAATTGACGGTGATTTATGATTTTCCTGCCTCGCAATGCGCATTAGCCAAGATACGCAGTGATGCTAATCCAGTGGCAGAACGATTTGAGCTTTATTTGGGCTCCGTTGAGCTGGCTAATGGTTATCATGAATTAACCGATGCTAACGAACAAAATCTCCGATTCGATAATGACCTTGCCTTGCGTCAGCAGCGTAGCTTGCCGTGCCCGGTAAAAGATCAGCACTTGATAAACGCCTTGCCACAACTGCCCGCCTGCGCAGGCGTGGCGATGGGTATTGATCGCTTAATGATGTCGCTATTCGCGCTCGATAGTATTAAAGCGTGTATTGCTTTTGATTTTTCGCGCGCTTAAGTTATTTGCCTAAATTCATTTTTTTAATGATAGGAAGCGCTAAGCTAAACGCTTCTTCAGTCCAATTCCACAACACTGTCTTGGGTAAGCGCAGGTTTTTAGCCAACGGCGCTGGCAACCAATTCGAGCCAATTTTTCGTATCCGGCATACGCTATCGGCATAGCGTCCAATGGCCCACGTATGCGCAACCACTTCCACAAGATTGGGCGCCCATTGGCTTAGTGGCGCATATTTTAAAATTAATTTGCCTGCGGTGCTGCCAAGCGCCTTTTTGATTTTCAGTTCAATCGATGTAAAGTCAATGAATTGATTCGCGCTGGTACCGGCGACGGCAATAATGGCTGATGTTTCCCAATTGCTGGGCTTAATGCCATGTTGTTTGTAGATGTCTTTGATTAATTGTTTTTGGATTTTCTCGACACTGTTTTTGCTTAAACTGGCTAGAACAGGTTTGGCAAGAAAGGGCTTTGCTAGTGGAAAGCGATCAATAATGCCTTGCGCAATTGAGTACACACCGGCTTTGAC
>JAYTVJ010000028.1:0-30842 GCA_043744535.1 Arenimonas sp. | reverse complement strand
ACGTTTTTTAGAGCGGTGATCTGCGCAGCACTGGCACCGGCGTAACCGGCACGCTGCGGCTTTGCATTCGGCGCGCTTAAGGCCAGTTCCGACAAACTATTCCACGCGCCGCAATCGCCGCACTGGCCTTGCCATTGGCCGTATGAGGCGCCACACTCGCCACAGACGTAAGCGGATTTTGTTTTTGGGGATTTAATTTTTGATATGGCCATACGCTTTAGTGTAGCCTGATGACTGGCATAAATGCATCAGAAAAGGTTTCAAGATGAAGAAATTATTGCTTATTGCATTAGCACTCGGGCTGGCATTATTTGTCTATGCAGCTGTTGGCCCTTACCTAACCATTCGACATATTGAGAAAGCCATTGCTACGCAAGATATGCCACTGCTTACCGAGCAGATAGATTTTCCTGCGGTGCGCGAAAGCCTGAAGATTCAGCTCAATCAAACCATTGAACGGCAAACGCCGGAGCTGATCAAAAACATTCCGTTTGCCCATGATTTAGTCAGCACATTAGGCAGCAAAATACTTGAACAAGCCATCGACCCGCTAATGGCTGGGCAACTGCTGTACATCATGCAGGGCAACAAGCCCGCTATTGATTTTGGTATGCGCGAATTGATTAGCCCGGTGCCCGAATCAACCAGCACACAAAAAGTATTCGAGGACGCAACATACCGCTATATTGATAGCCGAACATTTTCAGCAAGCGTTGATTACGCTGATTCTGGGCAGTACCGTTTTATTTTTAAACGCCATGGCCTGCGCTGGAAACTGAGCGACGTGCAACTGCCCTTTCTGCAAGCCAAACCTTAAGCCGCTCTCTTGCCGACTATTTTTCCGAAAAGCATCACCAACACCACCACCGCTAAGCCAAGCATTACGCCGAACACGGCATTCAATGCGCCTGAAACCAACCACGGTGCTGCCGGCAGCGCTTTCGATGCCAGCTCAATGGCATGATGCAGCACGGGCACGTTATGCGTGAAAATCCCGCCACCCACCAAAAACATCGCGGCGGTGCCAGCGATTGAAAGAAACTTCATCAGCTTGGGTGCTAGCCACAACAAAAAATTACCCATCATATGCTTGAGCTTTGCCCATGCCGATTGCGCGGGGCGCTTGATTAAATGCAAGCCTACATCGTCAAGCTTCACAATACCCGCCACAAAACCATACACACCAAGCGTCATCAACACGGCCACTGCGGATAGCGCGCCAATCTGCACGGTTAGCGTGGAGCTTGCCACCGCGCCAAGTGTAATAACAATAATTTCCGCGGATAAAATAAAATCGGTGCGGATCGCGCCTTTGATTTTATCTTTTTCATACTGCACTAAATCCAGCGACAAATCGCTGACTGCCTCAACCAACTCTTGGTAGTGCGCTTCGTCTTCACTGCGTTTATGCAGAAATTTATGGACTAACTTTTCTGAGCCTTCAAAGCAAAGGTATGCACCGCCAACCAACAGCAATGGAATAATTAGCCACGGAATAAATGCACTGATCAGCAGCGCTGAGGGCACTAAGATGAGTTTGTTAAGAAAGGACCCTTTGCAAACCGCCCACACCACCGGCAATTCACGGTCGGCATTTACGCCGCTAACTTGCTGCGCATTTAAAGCCAAATCATCACCAAGCACACCCGCGGTTTGCTTCGCAGCAATTTTGGTCATCACCGTCACATCGTCCAGCAAAGTGGCGATGTCGTCGATGAGCGCAAGTAAACTGGAACCGGCCATGGGCACTTTCCTTAAAAAACCCGCAAAAGCGGGTTTTAGGTGGTGCCGAAAACAGGAATCGAACCTGCGACCCCCTCATTACGAATGAGATGCTCTACCAACTGAGCTATTTCGGCGTATGGCAATTTTACGGTTTTTGGCTGTGTTGCGCAATGTAAACTAATCAACCAGCTTGATGCGTAGCTCTTTTGGCAAGGCAAACACCATGTTCTCTGGCTCGCCGGCCAATTCCTGCACAGTCGCGCCGCTGAGTGCCTGCAAATGGGCAATTACGCCTTGCACGAGCACTTCTGGCGCAGAGGCGCCGGCCGTTACGCCGATTTGCTTGGCACCTTCCAGCCATTGGCTGTTAATGTCGTTCGCACCGTCAATTAAGTAGGCGCGTGCACCGTTCTTCTCGGCCAATTCGCGCAATCGGTTGGAGTTCGAACTATTTACCGAACCGACCACGAAAATCAAATCGCATTGTTGCGCTAATTCACGCACGGCATCTTGTCGATTTTGTGTGGCGTAGCAGATGTCGTCGTGGCGCGGCCCTTGAATCTTCGGAAAGCGCTGGCGCAGTGCTGCAATCACATCACGCGTTTCATCCACCGACAAAGTGGTTTGCGTGGTGTAGGCAAAGTGCTCAGGCTGGCTGACATGCAATGTCATCGCATCCTCAATATCTTCAACCAAATAAATTTTACCGGTCGCGCCTTCAATAATCCATTGACCCATAGTGCCTTCCACTTCTGGGTGGCCTTCGTGGCCAATTAGCACTACATCTCGGCCTGCGCGGCAATGCCGAGCCACTTCAATATGCACTTTTGTCACCAACGGGCATGTGGCATCAAACACTTTCAAACCGCGTGCTTCCGCTTCAATGCGCACCGCCTGCGAAACACCGTGTGCACTGAAAATAACCGTAGCACCGGCAGGCACTTCATCAAGCTCTTCAACAAAAATAGCGCCGCAGGCACGTAAATCGTTCACCACAAATTGGTTATGCACCACTTCATGGCGCACATAAATGGGTGCACCTAAGGATTCCAATGCGCGATTTACAATTTCAATGGCGCGATCAACGCCAGCACAAAAGCCACGTGGATTGGCCAACACAATATTCATGGCGCGCTCGGTTTTTTGTCGGCGCTGAAACTAAAAAAGATAAGTAAAACTGCCGCTACGGAAATGGCCGAATCCGCTAAATTAAACACTGGCCAATGAAAGCTATTCCAATACCAATGCACAAAATCGATGACATAACCAAAACGCACGCGGTCAATTAAATTACCCACAGCGCCGCCCACAATCAATGCCAGCGGCAATGCCGTTCGCCATGCAGTGCGCTCTGTTTTTTTCAGAATAAAAATGCACACAATCGAAATAATCAGCGCCAATAGGCTAAAAAACCATTTCTGCCAGCCGCCGGCATCGGCCAAGAAACTGAATGCCGCGCCGGTGTTGTGCACCAGTGTCCAATTCCAGAAGCCAGGCACAACTTCTACCGACTGCATATACTGCAGTTTTGAAAGAGCCCACAGCTTGCTCAAAAAATCGGCCGCAATAATCACCGCAGAAAGCCAGAGCCAATTCAAGGCATGGTTTTTATTGCTCAGCATCAGAAGTATCTCCGTTGTTCACCGCTACCATTCACATTACTGATGCAGCGCGCGCACAATTCTGGATCGTGCGCATCTTGGCCCACGCTTGCAACATAATGCCAGCAACGCACGCATTTTTTATGCGTGGATACACTCGCTAAAATTTTAAAGGCATGGCCTTCAACAGCAATTGCCTGCTCGTCAGCGGCATCAAGCGGTTTAATAGTCAATGCTGAGGTGATGAACAGAAAGCGTAATTCGTCTTCAAGCGCTGGCATGCTGGCAAAATGACGATTGTCTGTGTAAATGCACACGTCGGCTTGCAAAGATGAGCCCAGTTTGCCATCTGCACGCATTGGTTCAAGCACTTTACTAACCGCCTCGCGCATACCAAGCAGCTGTTGCATCACTTCGCTGTCGGCCAGCAAATACGCGCCTTCTGGCGGCAACAGGGCATCTAGTTCGGTGTTGTTGGCGCTAAATACCGTGCTGCCATCAAAGCCTGGAATTTGCTGCCAGATTTCTTCAGCGGTGAAGCTGATAATCGGTGCCAGCGCGCGCACTAACATCTGCACAATGGCATACATGGCAGTTTGCGCAGAACGCCGGCCGTGGCTATTGGCCTGCATGGTGTATAGGCGGTCTTTGGTTACATCTAAATACAACGCGCCCATTTCATTAGTGCAGAAATTCTGCACACTGGCCACCACTCTGGCAAAATCGTAATCATCGTATGCTTGGGTGATGCGCTCATGCAACTGCCGTGTTTTTGCCATCGCCCATTGGTCGAGCAATAAGCAGTTTTCAGGCGCAAGCAAATGCTTGGCTGGATCGAAACCAGCCAAATTACCAAGTAAAAATTTCGCGGTATTACGAATACGACGATAGCCATCGCTGCTGCGTTTTAATATTTCATCGGACACCGACATTTCATTGCGGTAATCCACGCTAGCAATCCATAAGCGCAACACATCAGCGCCTAACGCATCAATCACTTTCTGCGGCTCAACCACATTGCCCACCGATTTCGACATCTTTCGGCCTTGTGTGTCCACAGTAAAGCCATGCGTTAAGACTTGCTTATACGGCGCCACGCCATCCATCGCCACGCCGGTTAGTAACGAGCTTTGAAACCAGCCGCGATGTTGATCGGAACCTTCCAGATACAAATCCGCTGGCTTGCTCAAGCCATCTTGTGGGCGTGCCGCCAGCACCGCTTGGTGGGTAACGCCAGAATCAAACCACACATCAAGAATGTCGGTCACTTTATCGTAATCGCCTGCTTCAGCGCCAAGCAATTGTTCGGCAGGCATGTCAAACCACACATCCACACCCGATTGCGCGACCAAATCGGCAACTTGATGCATTAAGGCTACCGAGTTAGCGTGCGGCTCGCCGGTTTGTTTATGGATGAACAAGGCAATTGGCACGCCCCATGTACGTTGCCGTGAAATACACCAATCAGGTCGACCATCAATCATGCCGGCAATACGTGCTTGGCCCCAATCGGGAATCCAACGCACGTTTTCTATTTCATGCAATGCAGCATCGCGTAAACCGGCTTGCTGCATGGAAATAAACCATTGTGGCGTAGCACGAAATGCCACCGGCGATTTATGCCGCCAGCAATGCGGGTAGCTGTGATTAAGCTTAGAAAATGCCAACAACACATGGCGCTCACGCAGTAATTCAACGATGGTGTCGTTTGCTTTCCAAATATATTGGCCCGCAAAAATTTCGGTGTTCGGCAGATACACGCCTTTCGCATCAATTGGGTTAAGCACTTCAATACCGTATTTCTGGCCGACCACAAAATCTTCTTGCCCGTGGCCAGGTGCGGTATGCACAGCGCCGGTACCGGCATCGGTGGTGACATGATCGCCAAGAATAATGGGCACAATGCGGGCATAAAACGGATGCTGTAGTGGCTGCAATTCCAAGGCACTGCCTTGCACGCGGCCAAGCACGTCCAAACCCTCAACACCATAGCGTTGCAAGGCCGATTCGGCTAAGGCTTCAGCCAAAACCAAGAACGTTTGCTTACCATCAAGCACTGGGCCGCGCACCAACAGATACGCAATATCTGGGCCTAAAGTTACAGCCATGCTGGCAGGTAAAGTCCACGGTGTAGTGGTCCAAATTGGCACAGAGATTTCACCACTGAGCGCTTCAACACCAAAAGTTTGCGCTACCGCTTGCTGGTTAATCACACGATACGCCACGTCCACAGCTGGCGAGATTTTATCGGCGTATTCAATTTCCGCTTCGGCTAAGGCCGAACCGCAATCAAAACACCAATGCACCGGTTTAGCGCCGCGCGACAAATGCCCGCGTTCGATAATTTTCGCCAACGAGCGCAGCATTTCTGCCTCAAACGAAAAATCCATGGTGCGGTACGGATTCTGCCAATCGCCCAGCACGCCAAGGCGCTGAAAATCTTTTGATTGCCCGGCAATTTGCTCAGCAGCATATTCACGGCATTTTTCACGGAATTGTTTGGCGTCTAATTTCACGCCAACCTTACCGAATTTTTTCTCAACCGCTAATTCAATCGGCAAGCCGTGGCAATCCCAGCCCGGCACATAGGGCGCATCAAAGCCAGCCAGCAGCTTGGATTTCACAACGATGTCTTTTAAGACTTTATTGACCGCATGGCCAATGTGAATATTGCCGTTTGCATATGGCGGGCCATCGTGCAGAATAAACTTGGGCTTAGCGGCATTGTTGGTGCGAATACTGCGGTATAAATCCTGTTGCTGCCATTGCGCCAACATCGCTGGCTCGCGTTTTGGCAAATCGCCGCGCATGGCAAAATCGGTTTCGGGTAAGCAGATAGTGCTTTTGTAATCTTTGCTATTTTCCGCTGTGCTCACGCACATTCTCCTAAAGTCTGGCCTGCCAACACGGCACGCGCTTGTTCGGCATCTTGATGAATTTGCAACACCATCGCATCAAGGCCGTCGAATTTTTGTTCGTCACGTAATTTTTGGATGAATTCCACCCGAATGGTTTTGCCGTACAAATCGCCATCAAAATCGAATAAATGCGCTTCTAAAAGCGGTTCCACACCACTCACTGTAGGGCGTGTGCCGACACTTGACACACTGGCAATCGGCTTCTCGCCTACGCCGTACACCCAGGTTGCATAGATGCCCATCAGGGCAGGCTTTTTCCGTTGGAAACGAATATTGGCGGTTGGGTAGCCCAAGGTTCGGCCCAATTGCTTGCCGCGCACCACACGGCCTTCGAGTGCATACGGGTGGCCGAGTTTTTCGGCTGCTGCCTGCAGGCGGCCCATTTGCAAATCGGCACGGATTAATGAACTAGACACCCGCAAATCGTGCTGCACTTGCGGCTGAACGCTAATCACATCAAAGCCATCACGCAATCCCGCCGCGCGCAGTGATTCAAAATTTCCTTGCCGATTTTTACCGAAGAAAAAATCCGGCCCAACCAAAACCTGTTTAGCATTAAGACGTTTAACTAACAATTGCTCAATGAAGTCCTCTGCTGAAGTATTCGCCAAGCGCTGATTAAAGCGCAGTAAACCAATAAACTCAGCGCCTAAAAATGCAAGCTGACGAATTTTCTGTGCAGCTAATAGTAGCCGCGGTGGCGGATTATTTTTTGCGAAATATTCTCTAGGCAAAGGCTCAAAACTGACCACACACAAATCTAACCCCGCTTGCTCGGCGCGCTGTTTGGCTTGGGCAAGCAAATACTGATGGCCAATGTGCAAGCCATCAAATGCGCCGATGCAGACCACGCTACCGCGTGAGCACAAGGGTGGCCCTGAAAAATCTCTGAATAAAACCGTCATAGCCTTTAATTATACTGGTTTTACAGGCGCTAAGTGGCACGTAAATCGCGGCTACGAAAGCCCATGGCGAATAGGCTTACAACAAAGGCTAGGCTGCCACATGTAATCACTGCGGCCAACATGCCGTAACGTTTCTGCCAGGCCCAATGTTCCCAATTGTTCCAGTAATGTAGGCATAGCAGAAGCACTAGCACCATCACTAAACACGACACACCGAGTTGTAGCACATGCCGCCCCCAGCCTGGCAATGGCCAATACACACCAATTTGCCGCAATTTACGCCAAAGCATATACAGATTTAAATAACTGGATAAGGCACTAGCAAGCCCCAACGCGGCATGCAAGCCCGGCACTTTTGAAAGCGCAACCAGCCAACCGGCCGACATATCTTCGGGCTTATGCCAAAGCATGAACAACAGTGCCACGAGGATGACATTGAAAACCATGTTCATCACCATGGCCACAATGCCGAAGCGCACGGGGGTACTGGTGTCTTTGCGGGCATAAAAAGCCGGCAGCACTACTTTCACCAGCACAAAAGCTGGCAAGCCAAAACTGAGCGCCGAGAGCGACATCGACGCCATCGTGGAATCAAACGCCGTGAATTGCCCGTGCTGATACAAGGTAATCAGCAAGGGTTTGGACAGAATCAACAAACCCAACATGGCCGGCACAGAAATCAGTAAGGCAATGCGTAAGCCCCAATCCAATGCTTTATTGAAGCCTTCCTTATCGGTGGCTACATGGTGGCGCGACAAGGATGGCAGAATCACCGTGCCCAAAGCCACACCAAACATACCCAGCGGAAACTCCAGTAAGCGATCGCTTTGCGACAGCCAGGTTTGCGAGCCGGTCAATAAATAGGCGGCAATCAAGGTGTCGAGCAGTAGATTTACCTGCATGATTGACGAACCGAACAAGGTTGGAATCATCAATTTAAGGGTTTTCTGCACTTCGGCGGCATGCCAGCCCCAGCGCGGCCAGGTTAAAAGACCCAATTTGGCTAAGGCAGGCAGTTGAATGGCTAGCTGTAGCACACCTGAAATCAAAATCGCCCAGGCCAAGGCGGTAATCGGCACAGCAAAATGCGGCGCCCAATACAAGGCCGCCAGAATCATAGCGATATTCATAATCACTGGCGTAACCGCCGGCATGGCGAATTGGTGGAAGGTATTCAAAATACCGCCGGCCATGGCGGTTAAGGAAATAAACAGCAAAAATGGGAAGGTAATGCGCAATAAATCGGTGGTTAGCTGGAATTTTTCCGGTTGCTGTGCGGCGCCAAGCGCGAATAATTCGGTGACTTGTGGTGCAAAAAACACCCCTAAAGCCGTTACAACCAACAATATTGCGCCTAAAGTACCAGATACCTGCGAAACCATACGGCGTAAATCTTCTGGGCTGCCATTTTCTTTTACATCGGTCAGCACCGGCACAAAAGCCGTTGAAAACGAGCCTTCTGCAAACAAACGGCGCAGGAAATTAGGAATCCGAAAGGCAATCCAGAACGCGTCTGTTTGGGCATTGGCGCCAAAGGTGGTACTAATAACCACTTCGCGCAACAAGCCGAGAATGCGTGAAATGAACGTACCGCCGGTAAACGAGAGCGCTGAACGCAGTAAAGTAGGCCTTTTCACTTAACTGGGCCTAAATACAGCAAGCTGCCCATCGTTTGGAATTGACTTTTCAACTTAATTCCTTCATAATTATTGACCTTTATACCCTTACCCATTTTACATATATTCAGGAGCCCGCTGTGGCCAATATTAAATCTGCCAAAAAGCGCGCCTCGCAAGCTGTCGTCCGTAATGCGCGTAACACCAGTCATCGCTCGATGTTGCGTACGCTAGTGAAAAAAGTTCTCAAAGCCTTGGAAGCGAAAGATGCTGCCGCTGCTGAAGCCGCTTATGTTAGCGCTTTGCCAGTGTTAGATCGTTATTCAGCGCGTGGCTTGATTCACAAAAACAAAGCTGCTCGTCATAAGAGCCGCTTGAGTGCACACATCAAAGCGTTGAAAGCCGCTTAATTTTTGATGTAAGCCTCAAAAAAAGCCGGCAATGCCGGCTTTTTTTATGTAAAACATATCGAATACGCACGGAGTTCCAGCTATGGCCAATAACTCTGCCACTGTTTTGCCTGTACGTGATGGCGTAACGGCCAGCACGGTAACACTGCCGGCTGGCTGCTGGAATACACTGCTCGATTTTCTGTGCGACAAATTTAACGACATCCCTCGCGAAACATGGCTAGGCCGAATGCACGATGGCTTGGTCACCGATTCCAATGGCAAAGCATTCCAAGCTGATAGCTTGTTTCAAGCGCACAGCGTTGTGCATTACTACCGCGCGCTAGAGCATGAAATGCCCATTCCGTTCGAAGAACATATTTTGTTTCAAGATGAATATATTATTGCCGTTGATAAACCGCATTTCTTGCCGGTGATGCCAGCAGGAAAATATTTGCAAGAAACCTTATTAGTGCGTTTAAAGCGAAAAACTGGCATTAATACCTTAACGCCGATGCACCGGCTAGACCGCGAAACCGCTGGGGTGATGATATTCATCATTAAGCCGGAAACGCGCGGTGCCTATCAATCGCTGTTCCTCACTAAGCAAGTACAAAAACAGTACCAAGCCATTGCACCAATCAACCAACAGTTGCACTTGCCGTTGAGCCATAAAAGCCGTTTGCAGGTTAGCGAACATTTTATGCGTATGCAGGAAGTGTTGGGTACGCCAAATGCGGAAACGCATATTGCACTGATTGAACAGCGCAACGGCTTAGGCCGCTTTGCACTTACGCCAGTCACCGGTAAAAAACATCAGTTGCGCGTGCATATGGCAGCGCTTGGCATGCCGATTATCAATGATCAGATCTATCCGCATTATATTGCGACTGAGCAGGAAAGCTTTGAAAACCCGTTACAATTACTGGCAAATAGAATCGAGTTTATCGACCCGATTCTTGGCTGCACGCGGGTATTTCATTCCAATAAAACATTGAATATAGTTGATTAATTCAAACACCCATCTTGGCGCGTTCGGCAATATCTTCTGCGGCTTCTAAAGCGGCTTGTTTTTGGTCATCAAAGAATTGCTGAATCTTCAGCATGATTGGCCATGTGCCGTCGCGGCCGATTGCGGAGGTTACGAACCAAGGCTCTTTCCAATCCAATGCCTTGACGATGGCCTGCGCGCGTTCATTACGTTCTTCTTCACTGAGCAAATCGCCTTTATTCAGCACCAACCAACGCGGCTTTTCGAGCATGCCTGGGTCGTATTGGCGCAGTTCGTTTTCAATGGCGCGAACTTGCTCAACCGGATCGAATTCGCCGTCGAACGGCGCCATATCCACCAGATGCAATAACACCCGCGTGCGCTGCACATGGCGTAAGAATAAGCTGCCTAAGCCAGCGCCTTCTGCAGCACCTTCAATGATGCCAGGAATATCAGCAATTACGAAACTGCGGAATGCTTCCACACTAACAACGCCTAAATTCGGGTGCAAGGTTGTGAATGGGTAATCGGCCACTTTGGGTGTGGCTGCCGACACGGCGCGCACAAAGGTACTTTTGCCGGCATTCGGAAAACCCAGCAAGCCAACATCAGCCAGCAATTTCATTTCTAGGCGTACTTCGCGCTCTTCGCCGTCGGTGCCGGTGCTGGCTTTGCGTGGCGCGCGATTCAACGAGCTCTTGAAATGCACATTGCCTTTGCCGCCGCTGCCGCCTTGCGCAACAAGAATACGATCACCATGATTGGTTAAGTCGCCGATAATTTCATCGGTTGAAACATTGACGATTTCCGTACCAATTGGCACGCGAATGGTGATGTCTTCGCCGGCTTTGCCGAACATCTGCCGACCCATGCCATTTTGGCCGCGCTGCGCTTTGAAATGACGATCATGGCGAAAATCCACCAAGGTATTTAGGCTGTCGTCCGCTTCTACCCAAACGCTGCCGCCATTGCCACCATCACCGCCATCTGGGCCGCCTAAAGGAATAAATTTTTCGCGGCGAAAACTTATACAACCGTTGCCGCCATTGCCTGCGGTGACGGTGATGATCGCTTCATCGACAAATCTCATGTTGTGCTCCCAATGGGGTGAACGGTTAGCTTAAATGAAAAACCCCGCCTAAGCGGGGTTGTTCAAACAGACGCTTAGTACTTATTCGGCAGGCACTACGCTCACTGTGCGGCGGCGCTTAGGCCCCTTCACAGCAAAGTCAACGATGCCATCTTTCAATGCATACAGTGTGTGATCGCGGCCCATGCCAACATTGGCGCCACGATGAAACTCTGTTCCGCGTTGACGGATGATGATGTTACCTGCTTCGATGGCTTGGCCACCATAAATTTTGACGCCCAAGTATTTTGGGTTAGAATCGCGGCCGTTGCGGGTCGAGCCTACGCCTTTTTTCGATGCCATGACGTGTTCTCCTCGTTATTAGGCAGTGATGCCGGTAATTTGAATTTCTGTGAAATGCTGACGATGGCCCATCTGCTTACGATGATGCTTACGACGGCGGAATTTCACAATGCGGATTTTGTCTAAGCGGCCGTGCGATTTCACGGTTGCTGTGACGGTAGCGCCTGCAATGCTTGGGGTGCCGATAGTGACATTTTCGCCATCGCCAATCATTAAGACATCTTTGATTTCAAAATTGCTGCCCGCTTCGAGATCAATCTTCTCAACGCGCAGTGTTTCGTTGTTCATAACGCGGTATTGTTTACCGCCGGTGATAATTACTGCATACATGACCAGAATTCCTCTGTAGTTATAATGAAAACACTAGCCCGAGGTCACGGGATAGAAGCGGAATTATCCAATAAAGTGCATGCAAAGTCAACACTTACCTGTCTTTTTAGACTCAAAACCGGCTTGTTTTGTTATTCATATTCAGACTACCGTCAGCCAAGGGCTTCCTGTTAAACTGATTGATTGATAAAACGGCACATATTGCACTATGGACTTCATTCGCATCCGGGGCGCTCGCACGCACAATCTGAAGAATATCGACCTGGATTTACCACGCGACAAATTGATTGTGATCACCGGCCTTTCGGGCTCAGGGAAAAGCTCTTTAGCCTTCGATACCATCTATGCCGAGGGCCAGCGCCGCTATGTCGAGTCGCTGTCCTCGTATGCGCGGCAGTTCCTGAGCGTGATGGAAAAACCGGATGTTGATCACATCGAAGGCCTTTCCCCCGCCATTTCCATCGAACAGAAGTCGACTTCGCATAATCCACGCTCAACAGTGGGCACCATTACCGAAATATATGACTACCTGCGCCTGTTGTTTGCGCGCGTCGGCATTCCGCACTGCCCCGACCACAACTACCCGCTAGCGGCGCAAACAGTTAGCCAAATGGTGGATCAAACGCTCGCGCAAGACCCAGAACAACGCTTTATGCTGTTGGCGCCAGTTGTGAAAGATCGTAAAGGCGAACATATGCAGATCTTCGATCAGCTGCGTGCACAAGGCTATGTGCGCGCGCGTGTGGACGGTGTACTGGTTGAATTAGACGACGTGCCGGCCTTGGAGCTGCGCAAAAAACACAGCATTGATGCGGTTATTGACCGCTTCAAGCCGCGCGAAGATTTAAAACAGCGTTTAGCGGAAAGCTTCGAAACCGCCCTAAAGCTGGGCGATGGCAGCGCAGAACTGGCCAGTATGGACAACGCCGATGCGCCAAGTATTTTGTTTTCCTCGAAATACAGCTGCCCTGTTTGCGATTACTCCTTAACCGAACTCGAGCCACGCCTGTTTTCATTCAATTCGCCGATGGGCGCCTGCCCAAAATGCGACGGCTTAGGTGTTGCACAGTTTTTTGATCCGAGCAAAGTGGTGCTGCATCCAGAGCTCAGCTTGGCCACCGGTGCCATCCGCGGCTGGGATCGGCGCAATGCATATTATTTTCAGCTGATCAACTCCTTGGCCAAGCACTATCAATTTGACGTTGAAACGAGCTGGCAAGAACTAACCGAAGCGGTGCAACACGCGGTATTGTATGGCAGCGGCGAGCAGCAGATTAATTTCACCTATCTCACCGAAGCCGGTGGCCGCACGGTGCGCAAGCACGTGTTTGAAGGCATTATTCCGAATCTTGAACGACGCTACAAAGAAACCGAATCGCAGGCTGTTAAAGAGGAGCTGAGCAAATTTGTGTCGATGCGTGAATGCCCGGAATGCAAAGGCTCGCGTTTGAATCGCTCAGCACGGCATGTACTGGTGGGCGATAAAAATTTAACCGATATCAGCCGCTTGTCGATTGATATTTGCACGCGTTTTTTCGAAGACTTGAAAGTAGCTGGTTGGCGCGGCGAGATTGCGGTAAAAATCGTCAAAGAAATTCTTGCGCGCTTAAAGTTTTTAATTGATGTGGGCTTAGATTATTTAAGCTTAGAACGTAAAGCCGATACCCTTTCTGGCGGTGAAGCGCAGCGTATTCGTTTGGCGTCGCAAATTGGTGCGGGTTTGGTGGGCGTCATGTATGTGTTGGATGAACCATCCATCGGTTTGCATCAACGCGATAACGAACGCCTGCTTGGCACGCTCACGCGCTTGCGTGATATTGGTAATACCGTGATTGTGGTTGAGCACGACGAAGATGCCATTCGTTCCGCCGATTATATTGTGGATATTGGCCCAGGCGCTGGTATCCATGGCGGAGAAATTATTGCCCAAGGCCAGCTTAGCGATATTCTGAAAGCCAAGCGCTCTTTAACTGGCGATTATTTATCCGGCAAAAAATCCATTGCACTGCCAAGCAAGCGTAACAAAGCCAATCCGCGCATGCTGTTGGAGCTTACTGGCGCAACCGGTAATAATTTGCAAAATGTTGATTTAACCTTGGCCGCTGGTTTGTTCACCTGCATTACGGGTGTGTCTGGTTCTGGCAAATCGACTTTAATCAACGACACCTTATTCCCGATTATTGCCAACGAACTTAACGGTGCGTCGCACACTATTGCGCCGTATAAATCCATTAAAGGTATTGAGCTATTCGATAAAGTGGTTGATATTGATCAATCACCGATTGGTCGCACGCCACGCTCGAATCCCGCCACCTACACCGGCTTATTCACGCCACTGCGCGAGCTGTTTGCGCAAGTACCCGAATCACGCGCACGCGGCTATGCGCCAGGCCGTTTCAGCTTCAATGTGCGCGGCGGACGCTGCGAAGCCTGCCAAGGCGATGGCTTAATTAAAGTTGAAATGCACTTCCTGCCGGATGTGTATGTGCCGTGCGATGTGTGCCACGGCAAACGCTACAACCGCGAAACCTTGGAAATTTTGTACAAAGGTTATTCAGTGCACGACATCTTAAACATGACCGTTGAAGATGCTTTGGATTTATTTAAAGTCGTACCAACGCTGGCTCGTAAACTAGAAACCTTGATGGATGTGGGTTTGAGCTATATCAAGCTTGGCCAATCGGCAACCACACTCTCTGGCGGTGAAGCGCAGCGGGTGAAATTGTCGAAAGAACTTTCGCGCCGCGACACAGGTCGCACCTTATATATACTCGACGAGCCAACCACCGGCCTGCATTTCCACGATATCGACCACTTGCTGAGCATCTTGCATAAGTTGCGTGATGACGGCAACACCGTGGTGGTGATTGAACACGATTTGGACGTTATTAAAACTGCCGATTGGGTGATTGATCTTGGCCCAGAAGGCGGCTATCGCGGCGGCCAGATTATTGCGCAAGGCACGCCCGAACAAGTGGCTGAAAATCCCGCTTCACACACCGGTCAGTTCTTAGCGCCACTCTTACAAGGAGCAAAAAAATGAGCCCGATTTTTAGCTACAACATGGATGTGCGTTGGCGTGAGTTGGATGCGCTTGGGCATGTTAATAACGCACAATATTTAAGCTACGTGGAAGAAACCCGCGTGCAATGGTTCAATGCCATGCAAACTAACTGGCAGGAAGGGCAATCAGCTCCGATTGTGGCCGGTATTCATATGGATTTTCGCAAACCTTTGCATTGGCCAGAACGCATCAGCGTGCAATTGTTCGCCAGCAAAAAAGGCACTAAAAGCGTCACGATTGGCCATAGCATTGTTAGCACCAAACAGCCTGATTTGATTTATGCTGAAGGCTACACGGTATTGGTGTGGATTAATAAACAAGGCGAAACAACTACCCTGCCCGACTACGTAACCCAGCTGTTCAGCGCCTAACCAAACCTAAGCTGAAGCGCTGGCACATACGGCTATCGGTTTTGCAGAAATTCATGCATAGTCATGGCAACGCATTGATACTGGAACCTCTATGAAACCTACCCTGCTTGCTGCATCTACAACACTGGCACTTTCCCTAATGAACACAAGCTCTAACGCAGCCGAAGGCAACTTAACGGTATACAGTGGCGATTTCGAATCGGTTGCGCAATCTGAAGGGCAAGTAGGCGGCTCAGGTTTTGCCTTATACGAGCGCTTAATTTCCTTTGATTTAAAATCTGGCGCCAATGAAGTGGCCTATTCGCATTTGCCGCGCGCCTTGGATTCTAGCTCGGTATTGCTTAAACCAGAAGGCAACGCTAGCGTGCGTGGCCAACGTTTTGATTTCGCCATTGCCGGGCAAGAAGAATTATTACGCCGCGCGCTCGGCCAAACAGTTACGGTTGAACAAGCTGTTGGCAATGATCGGCAAAGCTACACCGGTGTGTTGATGGCGGCTGGCAATGGCTTAACGCTGAAGCTTGCTGATGGTCGCATAAAAGTGTTATCCACTTATGCAAGCTTTGAATTACCACGCATGCCCGATGGCGTGGTGAATGAACCCACGCTGCGCTGGGCATTGCAAAGCCCGATAGCTGGCAAACAAAATTTCGCTCTCTCATACGCCACAGCAGGATTAGCATGGCGTGCCGAATACTTAATCAATGCGCGCGGCCAAGGCAGCGATTGCAAAATGGATATTGAAGGTGCCGCGATGGTAGTTAATCGCAGCGGTATTGATTTCAATGATGTGCTACTGACGTTAGTAGCCGGCGAACCAAACCGCACACGCTCGGGTGGCTCTGACACGTTTGCCGCAGCACCCATGGTTCGCAGCAAAATGGTGATGGCCGACAGCGCACCTGAAGCACAAGCCTCCGGCGAATACCAAGCCTATAAACTGCCAAATGCCGGCACTTTGCCGCAAGGCAGCGTGCAGCGTTTGCCTTTAATCAATGCCAGCACCGGCATTGCCTGCGAACGCCGCTATGAAACCTCCTACAACATGGGCGATTGGACCCCGCCATACCCAATTATTGATGAAAACTATGGCGCCGGTGAAAACCAGGAATTGCCGGTATTGGCCACGTTGCGCTTTAAAAACAGCAAGGCAATTGGCTTAGGCATGCCACTTCCAGCTGGCCGTGTGCGTTTATTCGACGGCAAAGATTTCCTTGGCGAAGCGCAACTCAACCACACCGCGGGCAATCAGGATGTTATCTTGCCAATCGGTTCGGTATTCGATTTAAAAGCCAAGCGCACCCGCGACAGCTTTACCATTGATCGCGATGGCCGAACCATGGTTGAGAAAATCAGCCTTACACTAAGCAATGCCAAGAAAACCTCGGTCAATGTACGTGTTACCGAACGCTTGCCGCGTTGGAGTGAGTGGGAAATGCTCAGCTCAAGCCAGCCCTTCGTTAAACGCAATGCACAAACCATCAGCTTTGATGTGCCAATTGCCGCCGAAGGCGAAACCACCCTAACTTACACCGTGCGTTATCGCTGGGCACCAAGCGTCAAAATTCCTTAAGTGGCGTGTCACTAGTCTGCCCTTATCGGCTGGCTTGGTTTAGAATAGAAATCGCCCGGTTCGGGCGGTTTTTTTATTGGATTCCCTGTGATTGAAACGATTAGCCACGATGCCTTAGTTGAAATTAAACTGAGCCGCCCACCTGTTAATGCCCTGAACTTTGAACTGCTTAATCAATTGGCACACACCTTAGAGCAAGTGATTGCCTCCGGCGCGCAAGGCATTGTGCTGAGTGGTGGTGCGAAAGTTTTTTCCGGTGGTTTAGATGTGCCCTATTTATTGAACTGTTCGCCGAATGATTTAAGAGCCTGCTGGTCACGGTTTTTTGATGTTGCACGCATTATTGCCAATTCGCCGGTGCCGGTTGCAGCAGCCATTGCCGGGCACAATCCTGCTGGTGGTTGTGTTCTGGCTTTATGCTGCGATTATCGAGTCATGGCGATAGGTCCGTTTCGTATTGGATTGAACGAAACCCAAGTGGGGCTCGCTGTGCCAGAAGCCATTCAATATTTGATGCGTCGCATTGTGGGCGCTCACCGCGCCGAGCGCTTAATTGTGGCTGGCGCGATGATTGAAGCACAGAAAGCGTTTGAATTAGGCATTATTGACGAACTTGCCGCGCAAGAAGCCGTGGTAGAAACAGCGTTGGCTTGGCTAAAATCGCACGCGGCGTTGCCACAAGGGCCCATGCGCACAACCCGCAATATTGCCCGTGCCGATATCATTCACGCATTGAACGGCTTTGAAGGCGCTGAAATGGAACAATTTATGCAAGGCTGGTTTTCTGCAGAAACGCAAACCGTTTTGCAGGGTTTGTTTGTGAAGAAATAATAACCGCGTATAAGCAAACTAAACGCTAAGGCGATTATTGTTCACACCATGCACACAACCAACATCTAGAATGAACAGATGTCCATGTGGAGCTGCCTGATGAATGTCGTGAAATTTTCTTTGCTGTACGTGCTTGCGAGCTTATTGTGTTTCTCAGCAAGTTTGCCTGTACATGCTGAAACAGTTCAAAGTGCCCTTACAGCTGAGCAAGCCGAGCAAGACGTAAAAATTTTGAAGCGCGCATTAACAACACTGCATCCTGCGCTAACCAAATACCGTACACAACAAGAAATTGACGCGGCTTTTAAGCAATTTGAAACGCGTGGCAAAGCAGCACGCTCCTCCGGCGACATGTATCTTGCCGCTACAGAAATGGCAGCGGCCATTCGGTGCGGGCACACCTGGACTAATGTCTTGAATCAAGAACGCGGATCGAAAAGCACCTTACTTGAAAGCGCCGATAAACTACCATTTACCCTCAAGCTCGTAGCCAATCGCTGGTTAGTGTTGGCAAGCGCCGATGCGTCGATTGTGGCTGGCGATGAAATTCTTTCAGTAAATGGCATGAATGCAAACGCCATGGTTGCGCTAATGCTGCCATACCTGCGCGCCGACGGCAGCAGTGATGGCAAACGCCTGCAGCAGCTCAATCATAACCGCAGTGATTACAGTCAAATGGACATCGTCTGGCCTCTATTATCGCCACCCAAAGATGGCCGCTATTCACTCGTTGTGCGTAGCTCGTCTGGCCAGCAAAACACTGTGATGGTGAATGCTATAACACTTGCCATGCGCGACAAAGCATTGGCTAAGCAAGGCATCAAGCCTGCCAGTGAAGATTGGACTTTCAACATTAATGGCAATACCGCCATTATGACCCTGCCAACTTTCTCATTCTGGAATTCTGATTTTGATTGGGCGGCATTTATCGATAAGGCATTTGCCGAGTTGAATGCGAAAAAAATCCCAAACCTAATCATTGATATTCGGCTTAATGAAGGTGGTGACGGCGAAATCGGTGCAAAAATACTCACCCATTTGGTAAAAAAACCGTTTGCATTCCGCTCTGATCAGTCCACATCGAGCTATGAGCGTGTGCCCTACAATTTAGCGCGCTATTTGGATACGTGGGATTTTAGTTTCTTTGATCGTACCGGCCAAGTTGAAAAAATTACCGAAGGCACTGCAGCTGGCAAATACCGCTTCACGCCCAATGCGGCAAAAACGCAAATTATTGAGCCAGTGGCGCAGCCCTATCTTGGTAACACCTATCTATTAGTAAGCGCAGAAAATAGCTCAGCCACTTTCCAGTTCGCGCTACTGAGTAAACAAAGCAAAGCGGCTATATTAGTCGGGCAACGAACCGGCGGCAACCAACGTGGGCTCAATGGCGGGCAGTTAGCTTGGGTTGTGCTGCCAAATTCCGGCGTTTCAGTTGATATTCCATTATTGGCTGCCACGTATACAACAAGCACGCCAGATGCCAGCGTTGAACCAGATATTGTCGTTAAGCCACGATTTAAAGCACAGGCGATGGGCTATGATTTAGAATTAGAAAAAGTGAAGCAACAAATTCACTAACACGACTGAGGCGCTCAAAACATGTTTGGACTGCGTTGGCACTGGATATTTATTGCGCTGGTTGGTTTTGGTGCGTGGCACTATTTTAATTCTAGAGAAGTAGTTACGCCGCCGGGCAGTATTGCCCCTAAAGACCCCATTCAAACCACTATTTCTTCAGCCAAAAGCTACACCATGGGCGAGTACAACTTGGATGCCTTGGCTAATTACGATATTGAAGCGCGCGTGCTCAGTAAAGAATCGTATAGTATTGGCCGTGAAGCAGATTTATCGCCGCTTGATTTAGCCTTGGGTTGGGGCGCAATGTCGGATTCTTTGGTTCTATCAAAACTCACCATCAGTCAAGGCGGTCGTTTTTATTATTATCAATGGCAAAATGAGCCGCCAATACCGCCCGAACAAATAACCTCACACAGCGCCAATACGCATCTTATTCCAGCCAATTCGGATGTTGCGAGCAAAATTAAAGCTGTCCGTGTTGGGCAGGTTGTGCATCTCACTGGGCAACTCGTTGAAGCACGCGCGAACGATGGCTGGCATTGGCGTTCATCACTAACCCGTGACGATACCGGTGGCGGCGCATGCGAATTATTTAGAGTTGAATCAATTAGCGTTCGATAATCTGAATTTACCTACATAACAAAGTAGCAAATTCCGACAGATAAAAATCTAGCCTAACTTCAATATGGCTCTATCTATATTTGCATGGCAGTAACATATATGTTATTTTTAATCACATGAAAACACATTCAAATTTAATCAAAAACTTGATGAAGCGAACCGCAGTAAAAGCTGAAGTAATACGTCTTGAACGTGAAGAAGGCGAACTGCTTGATGCATTGCTCAAAGCACGACACAGCGCAGGTTTAAGCCAAGCGCAACTGGCTGAGCGCATGGGCACGCACGCGCCAGCAATTGCTCGCCTTGAAAGCGCCTTGGCCAATGGCAAACATTCACCATCCCTGGCTACGCTACGCAAATACGCCAATGCGTGTGGTAGGAAGTTAATCCTAAAAGTAGCTTAACTGCGTCACAAACGTTTAACGATTAACCGCCCACCGCCACCAGATTCTGATCATCAGCCACCCAACCACTCCAGCTCGGTGCGAATAAACGGTAGTTTTCGATTCCGGCATGGCTGAGTGCTAAGGCATTATGGCAGGCAGTTACACCCGATCCGCAACTGAGCAGAATATGGGTTTTGCCAGCAACCAATGGCGCAAATTCAGCGCGAAGTTGCTCGGAAGATTTGAACACGCCGGCCATCATATTTAGGCTAAATGGCCGATTTGATGCGCCAGGAATATGTCCAGCTTTCTTATCAAGCGGCTCCAGCTCGCCGCGAAAACGTTCCGGAGCACGCGCATCAAGCAATACCGTTTCAGAAGGCTTAGCGAGCAAGGCTTTCAATTCAGATGCTGACACCAGCATATTGGTTTGGAAATGCACCGGATAGTGCGTTGCATCAGGTTGAGAAGCATGCTGTTCAACAGGCAAACCGGCAGTGAGCCAGGCATTCATGCCGCCATCTAAAACCGACACATATTTGTGACCAGCCAATCGCAATAAAAACCAGAATCGGCTGGCGGCCATGGCCGCATCAGCTTGGTCATAAACCACAACGTGTGTCGAAGGTGTAATGCCCAAACGCGATAACAGCGCGCTAAATTGTTCTACGCTGGGTAGCGGGTGCCTGCCAAGCAAAGCATCTGATTTTTCGCCGGATAAATCGCTATTCAAATTTACATACAACGCGCCTGGAATATGCGCTGTTGTATATGCCACAAATCCGGCACTGGCATCGTTTAAGGCAAAGCGCGCATCCACGATTCGCAGGTTTTCATTGCCTATAACTTCAGCTAATTGCGTTACAGAAAGTAAACTCATACGTGTTGCTCCAAGCGTTGCCGTAAATTAATCAGCATCGTTGCGGTGGCGCCCCAAATGCGGAAATGTTGCCAATGAAATTCTACTAAATGGCGAATCTTACCTTGAAACATAATTTCAAAAGGCTGCTCATTGGCCTTGTCTAAAAATAAATCCAGCGGTGCTTCAAAAAGTTCAGCCACCTCAACACCGTCTGCCTGTGCCTGGTAGTTGGCATTGATTAGCGCCACCACCGGATAGACCCGAAAACCGGTAATGGTTAGCATCGGTTCTAGATAGCCCAGCACAGTCACTGCCTTGGCATTCAGGCCAATTTCTTCATACGCTTCACGCAAGGCGGCTTGCGCAGGATTGCTATCACTGCGCTCAATACGTCCGCCCGGGAAGCTGATTTGACCGGCATGATGACGCAAATGCTCGGTACGTTTGGTGAGCAAGACATGCAAGCCATCGTCGCGCGCCACCAATCCAAATAAAACCGATGCGGGACTGAAAAGTGTGGGAGCGGCAGCTAAAAATTCGGCTAAGTCTGCTCGGTTGTGCTCAGGGCTTTGTGTGGCTTGCGCTTGGCTTAATAAAACCCGTTCAATCTGCGCAAGCAATACAGCGTTCATATCACAGATTCTGTTCGCGTTCTGGCAACACGCTATCCATTAAATGCTCGCGTTGCGCTGGCGTGTAGTTTAACCAATGGCCAATTTCATGCAAGGTACGAAAACACCCTTCGCATAACCCTTCAGGATTAACCGTACAAATGCCAACGCAAGGGCTTAATACAACTGGATTCATGAGATAAAAAACCCCGGCGAACCGGGGTTATTAAAGATATTATTTGACGGAAATAAGCTTGATGTCCATAAACACCGCTTGGTTAGGGCCAGGGCCACCACGCAAGGATTCAGGACCGTTGCCCCAGGCTTTTTCTGGTGGCAACAAAACCTGCCAGCGTGCGCCAGTCGGCATCATTTGCATTACTTCCAACATACCAGGCAAATTGGCTTGTTCGCTGAGCTTGCCGGTTACCGGCTTAACATTGGCAAACGTACTGGCAAACACTTGGCCAGTAGAAGCCAAGGCGCCCGAGAAATTGAATTCAACAGTACTACTGGCGTTTGGCTTGATGCCAGCGCCCGCTTCAACCACTTTATATTGAATGCCGCTTGGCAAGGTCATTACGCCTGGTTTAGTTTTGTTGCTGGCTAACGCTGCATCGGATTTCACTTTGTTATCGCGAGAAACTTTTTCGAATTCCGCTTTCAATTGTGCTTCGCGTTGCTTCTGATAAGCGGTAACGGTTGCTTGCAATTTTTCAGGTGCAATGGTCGGTTGCTTTTTCGCATAGCCATCTTGAATAGCGCGATTAACGGCCATTACATCTAAGCCTGGCGCTTGATCTGCCAAGCCACGGCCAAAATCATAGCCTAAGGCATAGGCCAAAGCGGCTTTATCAATTGGGCCACTGGCGGCAGGCGCAGCAGCAGGGGCAGTTTGTGCCATAGCACCAGTAGCAAGTACAGAGGCCAATACGGCCGACATCAAACGGAACTTCATAGTTTCTCCAAAGTAAAAAAAGAGCGTTGTGCTCACCACAGCTTGATAGAATACTCATTCACACGCTTTTCGGCTAGTGACCAAATACTCAGTTAAGACCGAATAAACCCTACATTAGTTCCAACACTTTGGATTTTCGCCCATGAACTTCGCTAACCTATTGATTGAATTAGATGGAGCTGTTGCTTGGCTGACGGTGAACCGCCCCGATAAGCTGAATGCTTTAAATCAAGAAACACTGAGCGATCTTCACAGCGCATTTAATCAGCTCAAATGCAAGCCCGAAGTGCGCGTAATAGTGCTTACTGGCGCCGGGCAAAAAGCCTTTGTGGCGGGTGCCGATATTGCTGAAATGCAAAAAATCACGCCGATACAAGCGCGCAATTTTTCTAAACATGGCCAAGACCTGATGCTTGCCATAGAACAATGCGGCAAGCCGGTGATTGCCATGATCAACGGCTTTGCACTGGGTGGCGGCCTTGAGCTGGCTATGGCTTGTTCGCTGCGCATTGCCGCCAGCACCGCCAAAATGGGCCAACCGGAAGTGAACTTGGGCTTGATACCAGGCTTTGGCGGCAGCCAACGCTTAGTCAGATTATGTGGCAAAGGCGTGGCATTGGATTTATGCTTAAGCGGCCAAACCATTAGCGCCGAACGGGCATTCGCGATTAATTTAGTCACACGCATTTGCCCGCCCGAACGTCTGCATGAAGAAACCAAGGAATTGGCACAGCATATTGCCGGATTAGCTCCATTGGCGTTACGCGGCGTTCTAGACTGCATACGCTATGGTGCAGAAGCAAGCTTGGATGTTGGCTTGGATTACGAAAGCCAAGTATTCGGCCTGATGTTTTCCACTGACGATATGCGCGCTGGCACACAAGCATTTCTGCAGAAAACATCGGCTCAATTTAAGGGCACCTAATTTTGAATACCGACAATACTGACCGTTTGCTGCTGGCGCTGGCTGAGATTAGTCCTGCCAAACAAGAGCTCGCCAATGCCGCACGGCTGCGCTATGAGCGCCGGCAAGCACGTATTGCGCGCCGGCAACTGGAGTTGCAGCGTAAACGACAACAGCCGAATCTTGATCCGATTGCCAAAGCATTGGCGAAAGCGAAAGCATTAGCAACAAACGGCTCCACACAGAGCTGAGCGCAACGCGAATGAAATTAGCCGATCGCATTGAGTTTTTCTCCCGCTTGCAAGAGCTCAACCCACACCCCAAAACCGAGCTTTTATACAGCAGCACCTTCGAGCTACTGATTGCCGTGATGCTGTCGGCACAATCCACGGATGTTGGCGTTAATAAAGTCACGCGAAAATTATTCCCCTTGGCCAACACCCCTGAGGCTATGGCCACATTGGGTTTAGCTAAAATAAAAAAAGCCATCAGCTCATTAGGTTTGTTTAATGCGAAAGCGGCCAATGTGTTGGCAACCTGCCAGATTCTAGTTGCACAGCATAACGGCCAAGTGCCGCCGCACCGTGAAGCACTGGAAGCCTTACCGGGTGTGGGCCGAAAAACCGCCAATGTAGTGCTGAATACCGCATTCGGCGAACCCACCATGGCGGTTGATACGCATATCTTTCGCCTAGCCAACCGTACCAAACTAGCGCCTGGCAAAACCGTTCGGCAAGTTGAAGATAAATTACTAAAAGCCATTCCAAAGGCGTTCTTGGTGAACGCCCATCATTGGCTTATCTTGCATGGCCGTTATGTGTGCAAAGCGCGCAAACCGGAATGCGGTAATTGCGTAGTGCGGGATTTGTGCGGCTATAAAGAAAAAACTACCTAGAACGCATGCAAATTTATTTATATCTGAAAATTTTATATGTTTGTGTGGACAGCATTAAACCTTGAATCTTTGGCAGTTAAGCTTTTGTTGCTGCTATCGTTCGGATAAAGATTCGCAACAAACTGCAGAGTCGTTTGTTGCCATGTAAATTTTTCAGCATGCTCGCGCGCATGCTTTGGATTTAGCTCTAGTGCAGTTAGACATGCTTCAAGTAAATCATGGCGCAGCGCGGCCGCCTCACAATTTCTCAATACATCAATGGGGCCCGCAACAGGATAGGCAGCCACTGGCAATCCACACGCCAAGGCTTCAAGCAGCACCAAGCCAAAGGTGTCGGTTTTGCTTGGAAATACAAATACGCTGGCCTGTTGATAAATTTCGGCAAGTTCACTGTGTGATTTAGGGCCAAAGAAAATTGCATCGGTGTATTTTTCACTTAGCTCACTCAGCGCTGGCCCTGAGCCAACTAGCCATTTTTCTCCAGGTAGTTTAAGTGCTAAAAACGCTTCAATATTTTTCTCAATGGCTATTCGGCCCACATACAAAAATACAGTCTTACGATTAGGTTCTGATGTCATGTGCTTTGCATTTTTTTCAGCAAATACATCCAAATCAACACCGCGGCTCCATTTCACCAAATGCTGAAAGCCTTGTTCAGCTAACTGCTGCATAACCGAATCAGTTGAAACCATAACGGCTTTCGAGGGCTTATGAAACCAGCGCATGGCAGGGTAAAACCAATGCGCTGAAATACCAGTTCGCGCTTCAAGATATTCTGGAAACTTAGTGTGGTATGCCGTTGTAAAATTCATCGCATGCTTTAATGCATAGCGTCTTGCCGACACGCCCAGCGGGCCTTCCGTGGCCACATGCAAGGCATCTGGGCTAAAGTCTTTAAGTAGCTTGGTCATTTTTTTATAGCTAAATAACGATAAGCGAATTTCTGAGTAGCTTGGGCATGGAATATTAATAAACTGCGAGGGTTCGATAACCAATACCGTATGCCCTGCTTGCTTAAGTTCACGTATAGTGTTTTCCAATGTCTTTACCACGCCATTAATTTGCGGCGACCATGCATCTGTAACAATACATACTCTCATTGCATCATCTCCAAAATGGGTTTATCACTTTCTAGCTTTGCCGGGCTATCTATAGGTTTTTTAATTGTCGCATTCGTTTGCAATAGCGTATTCCAGTGCACTATTTTTAGCTCGCCATCGAGCGTTTCTACGAGCGCTGTCAAGCTTTCTACCCAATCGCCATCATTGCAATACAAAACGCCTTCAATCATTTTAATTTCAGCTTTATGGATGTGCCCACAAACAACCCCATCGCATTGGCGATGCTTTGTTTCGCGCGCCATAATGAGCTCAAAGCTGTTGATAAAACTGACGGCATTTTTCACACTGTGCTTCAGGTATTGCGACAGCGACCAATACGGATAACCCATACGAATACGCAAGCTGTTGAACCAACGATTAACCACTAAAATGCAGGTATACAACCAATCGCCAACATACGCCAACCATCTTGCGTGTTGCATCACGCCATCGAACATGTCGCCATGTGTAACCCATAAGCGGCGGCCATCAGCCAACGTATGAATGGCATCTTGGCGAATTTTTATTCGACCAAACGACATACCTGCAAATTGTCGGCCTGCCTCATCATGATTACCGGGGATATAGATGACTTTGCAGCCTTTACGGGCTTTCTTAAGTATTTTTTGTAGCACATCATTGTGTTCTTGCGGCCAATACCATGACTTCTTTAATCGCCAGCCATCAATAATATCGCCCACCAAATACATACTTTCCGCATCGTTATGGCGCAGAAAATCTAATAAATAATTGGCCTGACAGCCGGACGTGCCTAAGTGCACATCTGAAATGAAGATCGTTCGATATTTATTCATGTGGCTATTAATGGCACGCCAATGTGAAGGTTTTATGGCAGTTTTAGACCCTTTTTAGTTTTACTTACACGGCTTAACATACCGATCTAACGACACGACTCAACGGATTTGGTGTTGTTTTGCCAAATCTTGCGTGTTTGCTAAAAATACAGCCTTATTTGTAACATTAATGAAATATTTACCCCCTAAGATGGCAACGTTGTCTCTATAACCACTTAGGAACCTAGCAATGAAATTAACCTTAAATGTTTTAACCCTCGCCACATTGGCCGCCCTTTCCAGCACAGCACAAGCCGAAATCTTTATTGATCAAATTGGTGGTTCCGAAGTGTCTTTCGAAGGCTTAGTGCAAGCAGAAGGCAATTGGTTCAACGACGATTATGCGCAGTTGGGCTGTGATGGCACGGTTAGCGGCAGCAGCTGCACCCCAACACCAAACACCGGCGACGGCAAAAAAACAGACTTTGAGCTTCGCCGTGCCGAATTAGTGATGAAAGGCAAAGGCCCTGGCATGTGGAACTGGGTTGTAGGCTTTGATGCCAAAGACCAGAAGTTTCTGGATACCAATATCTCGTATAAATTCAGCGGCTTCACCACCTTAACAATTGGTCAGTTCAAACAGCCGAACAGCTTGGAAGAATTGAGCAGCACAAAAAACAACGACTTCATTGCCAAAGCAATGACCACTAATATGCAAGGCGTTGCACGTCGTTTAGGCGCACAAATCAGCACCGGTGGCGACAAATGGACCGCAACGGCGAGCATCTTTGATCGCGAATTAACGCGCAACCGTGCACAAGGTACAGGCTACGGCGTACGTGGTAGCTATGCCCCCATCTTAAGCGAAGGCAATATCTTGCATTTGGGCTTATCGTATGTGAACTACGATTGTGAAAATAACCTGGGGCAAAGCCAGTGCTCATTAAGCGTGCGTCCGGATGCGGATTTAGCATCAACCACCTTGATCGGTACCGGCACATTCACCGATGGCGGAAAAGTGTCGACCACTGGCTTAGAAGCGGCGTTTGTTAAAGGCCCATTCAAGCTGCAAAGCGAATACATGACAACTTCGATCAGCCGCGATCTGCATTCGAACTTCAAAGGCGACAGCTGGTATATGTATGGCGTTTGGAATATCACTGGCGAAACATGGGGCTATAAAAATGGCGTAATCACCACTGGCTTGCCTAACAACCCTGAAAAAGGCATGTGGCAGTTGGGCGTGCGTTACGACAGCGCCGATTTAAATGATGGCAGTGTGAACTTCGCCAATCCATTAAGCCCAGTAGTTACTGGCGTATTGGGCGGCAAAGAAAGCAATCTTACTGTGGGTGTGAACTGGTATTTGCGCTCTAACTTCAAACTGGCTGCTAACTACGTGACCGTGATGAATCATGAAAAATACACCAGCTCATTAAAAAATTACCTCAATGACGAACCAAGCATTATTGAAGTTCGCGCACAGTTTTACTGGTAATTCATTGTCATAATGTTGTAACAATCCCCACTTACACTATGCCAAGCCCAAACTGGGCTTGGCTTTTGGAGCATACCATGTTGAAAATAGCAAAAATCTCGGTGCTTGCACTCTCTCTCGCGTCAAGTTTCGCATTCGTGGCACAGGCCGCTGAAGTAACCGGTGCTGGCGCTTCATTCGTGTATCCGGTGATGTCAAAATGGTCGGCCGATTACAATAAAGCCACCAAGAGTAAAGTAAACTACCAATCCATCGGTTCAGGCGGCGGCATTGCCCAGATTAAAGCAGGCACGGTTGATTTCGGTTCATCCGATGCACCATTAAAAGCAGCTGATTTACAGGCTTCGGGCTTGGCGCAGTTTCCGTCGGTGATGGGTGCCATTGCACCGGTGGTAAATATTCCTGGCTTAAAGCAAGGCGATGTGAAATTAACCGGCCCGATTTTGGCGGATATTTTCATGGGTAAAATTATTAACTGGAACGATCCAGTGATTGCCGTCGTTAACCCAGGCATTACATTCCCAAATCAAAAAATCACTGTTGTGCATCGCTCGGATGGCTCTGGCACAACCTTCAACTTCGTGAATTACCTATCGAAGGTCAGTTTGGATTGGCGTACAAAAGTGGGTGAAGGTACGTCTGTTAAATGGCCAACCGGCCTTGGTGGTAAGGGCAATGAAGGCGTTGCTGCTTACACCAAACAAATTAAAGGCGCAATTGGTTATATTGAACTGTCCTACGCCATTACCAATAAGCTGAATTATGCAGCAGTGCGTAACCGTGCCGGCAATTTCATTGTGCCAAGCAAAGAGTCCATCAAAGCGGCAGCGGTTTCTGCTGAATGGAATGATGTAAAAGACTTCTCTTTAGTTATCACCGATGCACCAGGCGCACAAGCTTACCCAATCTCTGCAACCAACTTTATCTTGATGTACAAAACACCAAAAAACGCCCAACACTCGAAAGACGCCTTGGCATTCTTTGACTGGGTATACACCAATGGCGATGCGGCAGCAGAAACCTTAGGCTATGTGGCCTTGCCAGCCGAGCTGACAAAATCGATCAAAGCCTATTGGGCAGCGAATATCAAGTAATTGCATGTTGATTTGACCCAGTGCACGCGTAAAATGCACTGGGTCTCTTTGTTTCCTACGTTCTAAAATCTCATCTCTTAACTTGAATCTTATGACGCAAACCCTTAGCCAACAACGTACACAAAAAGACGGCCAGCATGACGCACTGTTCAAGTGGACAGTATGTATTGCAGGCTTTTTTGTTTTGATTTCACTGGTTGCAGCAGCAGCAATGATGTTTAAAGGCGGCTTTGAGGCCTTCAGTACATTTGGCTTTAAGTTTCTCTATTCCGAAAACTGGGATGCGGTGCAAAAAGATTTCGGCGCATTAGTACCAATTTACGGCACATTAGTTACATCCTTTATTGCACTACTGATTGCGGTTCCCATCAGTTTTGGCATATCCATTTTTTTGACTGAGTTGGCGCCGAACTGGCTACGTATGCCTGTTGCTTCCGCCATAGAATTGCTGGCTGGCATTCCATCGATTATTTACGGTATGTGGGGCCTGTTTATCTTGGTCCCTTTCCTTGGCGAGCACGTATTTCCTTGGGTAGATGAACACATGGGCCAATGGCCGGTTGTAGGCGCGATGTTCCGAGGCCCACCATTGGGCGTTGGCATGGGCACGGCCGGTTTAGTACTCGCCATTATGATTATCCCGTTCATCGCCTCGGTGATGCGCGAAGTGTTTCTCACCGTACCCACGCAATTAAAAGAATCCGCTTACGCACTAGGCTCCACCACCACCGAAGTGGTGTGGAATATTGTGTTGCCCTATACCCGCTCTGCTGTGATCGGCGGTGTTTTCTTAGGCCTTGGCCGTGCTTTAGGCGAAACCATGGCGGTCACCTTCGTGCTTGGCAATGCACATTTATTAAGCGCTTCGTTGCTAGAGCCCGGCAATTCGATTGCGGCTACCATTGCCAATGAGTTTTCAGAGGCCGACTCACCCATTTATTTATCGTCCTTGATTGGTTTAGGATTCCTGCTGTTTGTTGTTACCTTTATTGTGCTTAGCATTGCCAAGCTCATGCTACGCCAGTTGAAAAAAAGGGAGGGTAACTAATGACTAACACCGAGCGCCTGTATCTTAAACGGCGTTTTTACAACGCCTTAACTATGCTGCTTTCCGGATTGGCCACTGCCTTCGGGCTATTCTTTCTAACATGGATTTTATGGGTGACTTTCAGCAAAGGCTTTAACGCCTTTGGCTTGCACTTATTCACCCAAATGACCCCACCGCCAGGTGAAGTCACTGGTGGCTTACTCAACGCCTTAGTCGGCAGTTTAATGATGTGTGTCTTGGCTGTTTTGATGGCTGCACCCATTGGTATTGCCGCCGGCACGTATTTAGCCGAATACGTTAATCATCATTGGATTGGTGAAACCATCCGCTTCGTCAACGACATTCTGCTTTCAGCGCCATCCATTGTTTTAGGTTTATTCGTTTACACCATGGTGGTGCAGCCAAGCGGTGGATTTTCCGGTTGGGCTGGCGCTATTGCATTGGGTTTCATTGTGCTGCCTGTGGTTGTTCGCACCACCGATGAAATGATTCGCTTAGTGCCGACACAAATGCGCGAAGCGGCCTTATCGTTGGGCGTGCCACAGTGGAAAGTAAACACCCAAATTTTATATCGCGCCGCCCTGCCCGGCATTCTCACGGGCATATTACTGGCGCTAGCGCGCATCAGCGGTGAAACAGCGCCACTGCTATTTACCGCATTAAACAATCAATATTGGAGCACCGATCTGAGTAAACCGCTGGCCAGTGTGCCAGTCGTGATTTTCCAGTTTGCCATGAGCCCCT
>JAYTVJ010000027.1:0-8043 GCA_043744535.1 Arenimonas sp. | reverse complement strand
CGGTCGTTGTTGGCCTGGCTCAAATCGCTCCAGTTTGAGTGAAAGACCAATATATCGCCGGAGCGAAACGGCAACTGCCGAATGTTTTTACGCAGAATTTTTTTATCGCGGTTAATGGCCAGCAAACTGATGCCATACCGTTTTCGTAGGCGTAAATCGGCTTGAGCGCGGCCAATAAAAGGTGAATTGGTTGGGATGACTGCTTCAGAAATGCCGGATTGGGCTGGATTGAATAAATCCCCTAAGGTTCTTAAGCGTTGCGAAAATTTTAATTGTTTGTTGTGGGCATAGGCTTGCACGTGTTCGAATGTGCCCATCACGCCAATCACGCTGCCAACCCACAAGCGTTCATCGGCAGGCGGCGCCATACGCGATTCATTGCCGGAGTGCAGCGCTAAAATTAAAGGCGCACCAATTTCTGCTTCGGCATCACCAATACTCATGCCAACTAAGCTGCTGGTAGGGGTAACGACCAATTCATAGACATCGCCTTCTATGCCATAGGCACTGGCAAAATAATGCTCAGGGGTGCTCGGGCTAACATTACTGCCAATCGCTTCATGAAACCATAAGTATTTGCGGAAACGGAAATACAATAAGCCACAAACAGTTAGCACAATGCCAATCGGCAGAGGTTGAAACATCGGCAAAGAGTGCAGTGTAGCAACACCGGAAGGTAGATTCTGATTTGCTGAGCGCAGTAAGTCGTTGAGCATCATCAGCGGTGAATTGCCGATCATGGTTAATTGCCCGCCTAATATAATGGCAACTGCAATCGGAAACAGTAATTGCGCCAAGGTCATTCCGGTACGGCTTGAAAGCCGCGCGGCAACTGGCAGAAATAAAGAAGTGACCGCAGGGTTCTGCATAAAGCCCGACATGCTGCCTGCAACCGCTGAGCTAATCAGCGTTAAGCGTTGCTCAGAGCCTTTGGATCGGCGAATCAACCAGCCAGCTAATCTGTTTAATGCGCCGGTTCGATCAAGGCTAGTACTCAAAATCATTGAGGCCATCACGCTAATCACAGCGTTACCAGAAAAACCCTGAAACAAGTCTTGCTCGGAAATGACACCGGTAAACCCAAGCATAACTAAAACAGCCAACGATGCAGCATCGGCACGGATACGTTCGAACATCAGCATGGCAATCATGAAGCCAGTCAGCGCTAACACGATCATCATGTCTTGTGTTAGGGCGAGACTTGTTTGCATGCGTTTAGTGATTTCCTAGTCGGATGTATAGTAAATCCCAAACACCATGGCCAAGCTTTTGGCCGCGCGTTTCGAAATGCGTTTGTCTACGCCATGCTGGCCTTTGCACTGAGCCTCTTGGGCCGGCCGTATTTTGTAGGCGCGGTTCGTTGTCGCAAACGTCCCACATATGCTCTACATATTCTTGCCAGTCGCTGGCTAAATGCAGAAGCCCGCCGGGTTTCAGCTTGCTGCACAGCAGTTGCACGAATTCGGTTTGGATTATACGGCGCTTGTGATGGCGTTTTTTATGCCAAGGATCGGGAAAGTAAATGCGCACTTCGGCCAGCGAGGCATCAGCAATGTCATGGCGTAATACTTCAACGGCATCATGCTGATAAATGCGTACATTCGTGAGCGAATTTTCTGCAATGCTATTTAAGGCGCGGCCAACGCCAGGCGCATGCACTTCAATGCCAATGAAATTGCGCTGTGGTTCTTGCTGCGCGGCATATAGCAACTGCTCGCCGTTGCCAAAGCCAATTTCAATGACTACATCAGCGCTATTATTGAAGATTTCGTTAAACGCTTTTTTAGCCGCAGTATAGTTTAAGCCAACTTGTGACCAGTGTTGATCAAACGCACGTTTTTGCGAAGGGGTTGAGCGGCCTTGCCGTAAAACAAAACTACGCACCGTGCGCAAATACCGATCTTGTTTTGTGTCTAAGCTGCTTGCCATCAAAAGAACAAGCCATCAATTGGCGACGACGCATTGGCATAACGGCGTTTGGCCATGCGCCCAGCTAAAAAGGCTTCGCGACCGGCTTCAACCGCTTTACGCATTGCGCTGGCCATCAGAATAGGATTTTTTGCCGCGGCAATCGCGGTGTTCATTAATACCCCATCACAGCCCAATTCCATCGCAATCGTAGCATCTGAGGCAGTTCCTACGCCGGCGTCAACTAAGACCGGGACCTTGGCGTTTTCAATGATTTCCAACAAATTCCATTTGTTCTGGATGCCCAAGCCAGAGCCAATGGGTGCGGCCAATGGCATGATGGCCACGCATCCAATCGCTTCTAACTCTCTTGCAATAATCGGATCATCAGAGGTATATACCATCACATCAAAGCCATCCGCAACCAAGCGTTGAGCGGCGATTAGTGTTTGGCTAACATGCGGAAATAAGGTTTTAGGATCGCCCAGCACTTCCAATTTAACCAGCTTATGGCCATCAAGCAGTTCACGCGCCAATTGGCAGGTGCGTACCGCATCGTCGGCGTTATAGCAGCCAGCGGTATTGGGCAACAAGGTGAATAAATCCGGCGGCAGAAAATCCAGTAAGTTTGGCTCGCCTTTGTTTTGGCCCAGATTGGTGCGGCGCAGCGCTACGGTCACAATTTCAGCGCCCGCGGCATCGGTGGCTTGGCGCGTTTGGGCGAAATCTATAAATTTGCCAGTGCCGGTTAGTAAACGTGATCGATACGGCTTGCCGGCGATGATCAGTGGATCGTTGTGTGCAGGAATAGTCATAACGGTATTATCGCCTGAAAAGCCTGCGCGCGTAAAATTTAACCACCACCCATTGCTTGGATGATTTCGACACGGTCGCCTTGCTTCAACACATAGCTGGCATGCGCGCTTTTTGGCACAATGCACCGATTCACTTCAACGGCATAGCGTTGTTGCTCAAGGCCAAGTTGCAGCGTTAAGGTGCTGATGCGGGTATTATCCGCAAACTGACGAAGCTCGCCATTAAGATATAATTGCAGCGTGTCTGGTGTGTCCATAATGTAATGATTTGTATCCGGTAGGCTTACTTTGAAGATTGCCATTTTATCGCGTCAACCGCAACTGTATGCCAACCAGCGCTTAATTGCAGCAGCAAAACAGCGCGAATGCGCTGTTACTGTGCTCGATCCGCTGCATATTCCTTTGCTCTTATCGGGGAATTCCAGTGCACCGAACTCAACAGATTGCCCATTTGATGCCATTATTCCGCGCTTTGGGCCAACCTGGCAACGCCAAGGCAATGCACTATTATCGCATTGGCAAAACCAAGGCGCTATCAGTTTAAATAATGCGTCTGCTATTGCCTTAGCGCGTGATAAATTTCAGTGCCTGTATGAATTTGCACGTCATGGCTTAGCGTTTCCAAAGTCAGCCAGTTGTGAATCCAACGACCTGGCTGAAAATTTGCTTGCCAGCCAATTTTCATTGCCATTGTTAATCAAACAAAACAGCAGTGCCCAAGGGCGTGGGGTTGAGCGTTTCAATGACAGCGAAACGGCAATTGCGCGCATCAAGCAATTGCATGCCATGAATGAGCCTTTTTTATTGCAGGAGTTTATAGCTGAAGCGCGCGGCACCGATGTTCGCCTGTTTATTGTTAATGGCCAATTATTAGCGGCAATGAAACGCTGCGCAGCACCGGGTGATTTTCGTTCCAATGTGCACCAAGGCGGCCATGCAGAGTCGTATCAAGCTGCATCAATAGAAGTTGCGCTAGCATTGAAAGCGGTCGCACTTCTAGGGCTTGATGTTGCTGGCGTTGATATTATCCATTCTTCACGTGGGCCCTTGTTGCTAGAGGTTAACGCTTGCCCGGGTTTTGAGGCCCTGGAGCGGGTTAGCGGGATTGATGTGGCAGGTAAAATGCTGGATTTCCTCATTTCCAAGAAAAAAACCTGATATTTGTAAATAATAACCAAAACATCAGATAGATTTAACGAAAACATAACGCTTGTGCGATTAGCCTTATCCGACCAACTATTCGGTTTGCGCGCCTCGTCAGCAACCAGCCGGTTTTGGTAATCGGAGCATAACGCCCTGGCCCAGCAAACGCGTAAGCGTTTGTTGGGTTTTTTTTAAGTAGTACTAAAAAAATGCTATGCTTTTAATACGTTAATTCTTTCTAATATACATAGGATAAATAGAGCTATGAAATACTTATTGTTAATTCCAGTATTATTTTTATCATCAACTGCTTTTGCAGGGACAGATTTAGATAAAAAAGCCTACGAGCTTTCATTGTCATCAGGAAACATTGCTGAGCAACGTAAAATTATTGAAGCAAAAATCACTCAAATTGAATATGTTGAGTTGACCAATGAAGATCGCAAATCTTTATTTTCAAATCTTAACAACCTCGAAAAGACAGCGGCTTCTGGACCAACTGCCTTTGCTGAACAGAAAGCGGTAAATGATATTTTAGATAAAGCGTTTAGTGACAGCAAACTTGTTTGCAAATACGAATCACCACTTGGCTCCAATATGAAAAAACGAACATGCATGACGCTGGCTGCAAAAAATCGTGTATTTGAGAAAACACAGCAAGAATTACAATCATCCTCTGGCGTTAAGCGTTCTTTTTAATTTAGGCGCATTTTGTTCTGAGGCTTTGAAAACCGAGTTTTAAAAGGAAAGCTATGCGCATTTTGGTCATTGAAGACAACCGCGATATCGCTGCTAATCTTGGCGATTATTTGGAAGATCGAGGACACACGGTTGACTACGCAGCCGATGGCGTGACTGGCTTGCATTTAGCCGTGGTCAATGATTTTGACGCTATTGTTTTAGATTTGAATCTGCCAGGTATTGATGGCATTGAAGTATGTCGAAAGCTGCGTATGGAAGGCCGTAAGCAAACTCCCGTGTTGATGCTAACGGCGCGTGATTCCTTGGAAAGTAAGCTGGCGGGTTTTGAATCCGGTGCCGATGATTACTTGGTCAAGCCGTTTGCCTTGCAAGAAGTTGAAGCGCGCTTGCAGGTTTTGGCACGCAGAACGAAAGCCAATGTTTCGCGAATTCTGCATATCGCCGACTTGGAATACAACCTTGATACCTTAGAAATCCATCGGGCTGGCGAATCGATACAACTCAATCCAACAGCCTTGAAAATTCTTCAGGCGTTGATGGAGTCTTCGCCTTCGGTCGTTACGCGCACCGAATTGGAAACCAAAGTATGGGGCGAAGAATTGCCTGATTCAGACAGTTTACGCGTGCATATTCATGGCTTACGTGCCGCCGTTGATAAGCCTTTTCCCGTACACCTGATTCAAACGCGACACGGCATAGGCTATCGAATCGTCGATCCAGATCAGTACAGGCGTAGACTCCGCACCCGGATTATTTTTTCATTTTTCCTGCTGGGTTTCGGGTTAACTGCGCTATTCGCCATTTCGTCGTTGTATCTGCGGGCAAAATTAGAAGGTCAATTGATTGAAAGCACCTTGCAGCGCGAAGTAGATAACTTCGTGCAGCAAGTGCGCAATAATCCGCAAGGCACCGCAACATTCTCCATGTTATCGGCGAAAATATGGAGCACTCGCAATGCCTATAAAATGCCTTTGGCGTTGCAGAACCTAAAAACTGGCGTCTATGATGTTGAAGAGGTCGATAGCAACGGCTTGTTGCATCGCTATAAATATGCCATTCGCCGAGATGCTGATTTAGTTAGCTATGTTCGCTACGACGTAACCAGTGCCAGCATCAGTGAGCAGCGATTAGTGCTTTTGGTTGTAGTCGCCATTGCCATTTTTTCTTTGTTGGCATGGCTGATTGGCATTTGGGCATCTTCGCGGGTTATCAGCCCGGTACTTGAATTGGCGCGCCGGCTTCGCGGCATGGTGGGCAAGGAAAGTTCGCAAAAATTAGCACCACTGTTCCCCGATGATGAAGTGGGCCAGCTTGCTTCGGCGCTTGATGATTATTCAGGGCGCATGACGCAAATTGTGCGGCGTGACCGTGAGTTCAATGCAGATGTTAGCCACGAATTACGCACGCCCCTGGCCGTTATTCGCGGAGCCACAGAATTACTGTTAGCGAATCCTGATTTAAATGAAAAAATGCGCCAACGCTTGTTACGCATCGATCGCGCCGCATTGCAATGCACTGATTTAACAACCGCGCTATTAATGCTGTCACGCAATGAGCGGGGCTTGGGGCAATGTTCTATTTACAAATTGCTTAGCCAATTAGCGGAAGCCAATCGCGCGCATATTTCCAATAAGCCCATCGAATTATTTGTGGAAGGCGATGCCGATGTAATCATTGAAGCGCCTGAAGCGGTGCTCTCAGTGGCCATTGGCAATTTGTTGGGCAATGCCTGTAAATACACCGCGGAAGGTGAAATTCGCTGTATCGTTGAAAAAAATCGGATACTGATTGAAGATACTGGCCCAGGCTTGAGCACTGAGGATGCAGAGCGATTGTTTGAGCGTGGTTATCGCGGCTCCAGTGTGGGTAATACCACTGGCGGAGGCATTGGTTTGTCGATTGTTCGCAGGCTGTGTGAACTATACGGCTGGCAAGTGAGCATTATGCCGCGCGAACAAGGCGGTGCAGTGGCTGTATTGCAGTTTTATTCGCTAGTAGCGGATCCACCAGCAGTCAAAATGCCGTTGTAAGTGAAATGTGCTGGATTGTGTTTGGCTGTTAGTATTCGTCGTGTAGTGCACAACGCGCAGCGCATAAGGCGCGCTGTGCTTCTGCGGTGAAGGTGCGTCACTGTTTTGGGATTCATCCAAACTGTCTTCAGTGCTGGTGTCGGCGCTTGATAAAAATGGATCGCTTTCTGCAACGGCTGGGTAGAGTAGTTGAATGTCCACTAATGGACTGTTGGCAAGCACTTCAAGGCGCGTCATCAGCTGTTCTGCTTGCGCATCGCTAACGCCGAGCCAATGATAGTGTTTAGCAAGCTGATTGACATCGTTCATCGCGATGGCAGAGCGGACACCGTACAATAATTCATCTGGGCTGCGGTTGCAGCTAGGCGGTAGCGCAATGTATAGCCTTGTGCCAGTGCTACTATTAGTCATTGGTGTTGCTGCTGGCAGTTGTTGCGGTTTTTCCTGCTCTTGCTCAGCACAAACACGATCGGTGTAGACGATTGTGCCGTCCGCTCTGACGCAACGCCTAACATCTTGCGCATGCGCAAAGTGCAAACAGTTAACCGCAATTAGCAAAAAAGCAACGTGCCATTTCATCTATGCACTGTAGCGTACCTTTAACGTAAACGCGAGAGCACTGCTGTGGTTGGTTTAGCCAAGTTTAAGGTATAGAAATGCAGTTCTTCAGCGCCGCCATCAATCAGTTGCCGGCATAAATTAGCGACACAATCAGCCGCAAATTCACGAATACTGTCGGCGTCATCGCCATACGCCAGCATGCGTTGCGCCATCCAACGCGGAATTTCGGCGCCGCATAATTGTGAGAAACGTTTTATCTGTGAGAAATTCGAGATGGGCATGATGCCGGGGATGATGGGTATTGTTACGCCTTGCTTGCGAACATCATCAACGAAACGAAAATACGCATCGGCATTATAGAAATATTGTGTGATGGCCGAGCTAGCCCCGAGCTTGGCTTTCTCAACAAAATTGCGAATATCCGATAGTGCATCTTCGGCTTGCGGATGAACTTCTGGGTAGCAGGCCACCGTGATTTCAAAATCATTAGCAAAATGCTGTTGTATGAACTGCACCAAATCGGATGCGTAGTGCATGTCGCCTGCGCGGGCCATGCCGGATGGCAGATCGCCACGCAGTGCGATTACCCGATTGCAACCTTGCAGCTTGTACTGGTTTAGCAGAGCATGAATTTCTTCTCGTGTGCCGCCCATGCAGCTTAGATGTGGCACAGCGTTCAGCCCATGCTGATGTGCCAAGATATTTACCGTGTCGGCGGTATAGGAAAGCGTTGAACCACCAGCACCAAAGGTCACCGATGCGAATTCAGGTTGGAATTCTTTTAGCTTGCTTACAGTGCGGTCCAGTTGCTGACGTTGTTCATCGGTTTTTGGTGGAAAGAATTCGTAGGATATTTTCATCGTGTGGGCCAAAAAGCAAGGGCG
>JAYTVJ010000026.1:0-8079 GCA_043744535.1 Arenimonas sp. | reverse complement strand
TCAGCCTGTAATGGCGCGCTTTGCAGGAGTTCAGCCACATGTTCGCTTTCATCGCGCAGGGTGTTGGCGGTGATGCGTTGCAGCAATTCCGAGCGGTGTGCGGGCAGTTCAGGGCTGATGATGTGAGTCACGACAGAGTCCGAAAGGGTTGAAGAATGCCACTATAGTGGGCTTTCACAAAAAGCGTAACCCCCTAATGGCTTTATCTTTTCACATCTTAAGGCTTGCTCAAGGTCTAGCTAAGGCGGTAAAATTGCACGTTGAGAAAAAACTGAGACTGGATAATGAAATTTCCTCGAATTACGCAAGCTGCGATTACATCCTTAGGACTTATGGCATCGTGTGCCGTTTTTGCACAAGCAGAGCCTGATGAGCCGGTGCGCTGGCAATTAAACATGACCCCAGGCGTGACCAGCACCGCGGCCAATGCCTACCATTCGCACATGTTGATGCTGTGGGTTTGTATCATCATTGGTATTTTGGTTTTTGGTGCAATGGCCTATGCCATGATCAAATTCCGCCATTCCAAAGGCGCTAAGCCGGATGTTGAATTCACGCACAGCACCAAACTAGAATTAATTTGGACCATTATCCCGATTTTGATTTTGATTGGTTCGGCATGGCCAGCCACCAAAATGGTGATGACCCAATACAGCGCCGACAACAACGCTGAAAAAGATGAAATGGTCATCAAAATCACCGGTTACCAGTGGCTTTGGCGCTATGAGTATGTGGGTGAAGGTGTTGATTTCACATCGCGTTTAGACCGTAAATCGGATGAATTGCGCCAGAACAAAGCCACCACCCAAGCAGAGTTACTTGCGCACCGCAGCTATTTGCGTGATGTGGACCATCCATTGGTGATTCCAGCAGATACCCGAATTCGTTTCGTGCTGACTGCCGATGACGTCATTCATGCTTGGTGGGTGCCGGCCTTGGGCTGGAAACAAGATGCGATTCCTGGCGTCATTAATGATGCCTGGACCAAAGTAGCGCAGCCGGGCATCTATCGCGGTGTTTGTGCTGAGCTTTGCGGCAAAGATCACGGCTTTATGCCGATTGTGGTGAAAGTTCTGCCTAAAGCAGAATACCAAGCGTGGTTAGCGGCACAAAAACCGGCACCGGTTGTTGCGCCAGCGCCAGTGCTTGAGGCTGCTCC
This sequence comes from Arenimonas sp., assembly GCA_043744535.1. Taxonomy (GTDB): domain Bacteria; phylum Pseudomonadota; class Gammaproteobacteria; order Xanthomonadales; family Xanthomonadaceae; genus Arenimonas. The sequence continues at coordinate 6,920 of JAYTVJ010000026.1, read as the reverse complement.
AGCGCCTGCAACCGACGCTGCGCCTGCTGTTGAGGCGCCTGCCACCACACCTGAAGCCGCGCCTGCGGCTTGATGCATTCACCCTTTTATATTTAAGAGACAATCATGGCCGATCATAAACAAAGTTTTTTTCAGCGTTGGTTCCATTCCACCAACCATAAAGATATTGGCACGCTGTATCTCATTTTTGCCTTAGTGATGTTCTTCATCGGTGGCGCGATGGCCATGGTGATTCGTGCGGAGCTATTCCAGCCGGGCTTGCAGTTGGTATCGCCGGAATTTTTTAATCAGATGACCACCACGCATGCCTTGGTGATGATTTTCGGCGCGGTGATGCCAGCTTTCGTGGGCTTAGCCAACTGGATGATTCCGCTGATGATTGGCGCGCCAGATATGGCACTGCCTCGCATGAATAACTGGTCGTTCTGGATTATGCCGTTCGCTTTCACCTTACTATTAACGCCATTGGTGTTGCAGGGCTTTGGTATTGGTTCGGGCGGCCCAGCCGGCGGCTGGACACTCTACCCACCACTTTCCTTGCAAAGTGGCACCAGCACCGCGTTCACCATCTTCGCGATTCACATGATGGGCGTTAGCTCAATCATGGGTGCGATCAACATTATTGCTACCGTGCTGAACATGCGCGCACCGGGCATTGATTTGTTGAAAATGCCGATTTTCGTCTGGACTTGGCTCATCACCGCATTCTTGTTAATCGCCGTGATGCCTGTGTTGGCTGGCGCGGTTACCATGTTGCTGACCGATAAATTCTTCGGCACCAGCTTTTTTAATGCGGCCGGCGGCGGCGACCCCGTGATGTACCAACATATTTTCTGGTTCTTCGGCCATCCCGAAGTGTACATTATGATTTTGCCAGCCTTTGGTATTGTTTCGGAAATTATTCCAACCTTTGCCCGTAAGCCTTTGTTCGGCTATCAAGCGATGGTGTATGCCACCGCATCGATTGCGTTCTTAAGCTTCATTGTGTGGGCGCACCATATGTTCACAGTGGGTATGCCGTTGGGCGGTGAGCTGTATTTCATGTTTGCCACTATGCTGATTGCTATTCCAACCGGTGTGAAAGTGTTCAACTGGGCCACCACCTTATGGCGCGGCTCGATCAGCTTTGAAACACCGATGCTGTTTGCTTTGGGTTTTGTCATCATGTTCACTATTGGCGGCTTTTCTGGCTTAATGCTGGCTATTGTGCCGGCTGATTTCCAATACCACGATACCTATTTCGTGGTGGCGCATTTCCATTACGTGTTGGTGACTGGCGCTATTTTCGCGATTATGGCCGCCGCGTATTATTGGTTGCCGAAATGGACCGGCCATATGTACAACGAAACCTTGGGCAAATGGCATTTCTGGCTCAGCACCATTTTCGTCAACCTGTTGTTCTTCCCACAGCATTTCTTGGGCTTAGCCGGTATGCAGCGTCGTGTGCCTGACTACAACCCCGCGTTTGCCGATTTCAATATGTGGTCGTCAATCGGTGGTTTCGGTTTCGGCTTAAGCCAATTGCTGTTTGTTTACATTGTGGTGAGCACCATCCGCGGCGGCGTGAAAGCCAATGCTCGTGTATGGCCAAGTGCCTTTGGTTTGGAATGGACCGTGCCTTCGCCAGCGCCGCACCATACCTTTGAAACCCCGCCAGTCATCAAAGATGGCGATTTAGCACACGGAGACATCACCCATTAATTTGGGCTGATGAATTTATGGACACGCAAAATACACGCACCTACAAAAAAATGCTTTGGCTAGCGGTTGTCTCGTTTGGCTTTGCGTTTGCTATGGTGCCCATGTATAACATTGCCTGTGAAAAAGTATTTGGTACAAAGATTGATAATAAGGCCAGCACCGAATCCTCGCTGAAAGGTGCAACGATTGATACGCAGCGCACGGTGCAAGTTTTTTTTGACGGTAACGTGAACTCCAAGTTGCCTTGGCAATTTGCACCCAATCAGCGCCACTTAACCGTGGTGCCTGGCAAGCTCTACGACGCCAGCTATACCGCAAAAAACAAGGCCGATTACGCCGTGGTGGGTAATGCTGCGCCATCGATTGCGCCAAACCAGTTTTCCAGCTTTTTCAATAAAACCGAATGTTTTTGTTTTACCGAGCAAGCGCTTCAAGCGGGCGAAACAAAAGTCATGCCGGTGCGTTTTATCGTCAGCGCCGATTTGCCGAAAGAAATTACAGCACTGACCTTGTCGTACACGTTTTTTATTAATGATGCAGCTACCGCTAAACTCAAGGCGCCCGCTGCAGCCACCACTTCACTTGTAACACCATAACATTTAGCAAATACGGGAATCCCATGGCCACTGCCCACGCTCACAATACAGAGAATTATTTTATTCCACATCATAGCCGCTGGCCTTTTTTGGGTTCTATCGGCATGTTCTCCATGATGATTGGTGTGGCAAACTGGTTTAATGGCACCTCATGGGGGCAGGGCTTATTCTTTGCCGGCTTATTGTCCATCTTGGTTGTATTGGGCTGCTGGTTTGGCGATGTGATTTCTGAATCCCTACAAGGCAATTATAACGACCAAGTAGACACCTCATTCCGCATCGGGATGATGTGGTTTATTTTTTCGGAAATAATGTTTTTCGCGGCGTTTTTTGGCGCATTATTCTATGCCCGTACATTTGTCTTGCCTTGGTTGTCTGGTGAAGGCGACGGCGCACTGACCAATCAATACTTATGGCAAGGCTATGTAGCTGGCTGGCCAACCAATGGCCCAGCGGCTATTGGCGGCAGCTTTGAAACCATTCCGGCTTGGGGCTTGCCCTTAGTCAACACACTTATTCTATTAACCTCTGGCGTTACCATCACCATGGCGCATCATGCCTTGAAAGCCAATGCGCGTAAGCCGTTGCTGTGGTGGCTGGGCGCAACGGTGGCATTAGGCGTATTGTTTCTAACCTTTCAAGCCGAAGAATACCATCACGCGTACACAGAACTGCATCTAACACTCGGCTCCGGCGTGTATGGCTCAACTTTCTTTATGTTGACTGGCTTTCACGGCATGCACGTGATGCTAGGCACCATCATGTTGTCGGTGATGTGGTTGCGTTGCGCGAAAGGCCACTTCAGCAAAGATCATCACTTCGCGTTTGAAGCAGTGGCTTGGTATTGGCACTTCGTTGACGTAGTCTGGCTGCTGTTGTTCTTGTTTGTCTACGTGTTGTAATCAAAAGGCCGGCGTAAGCCGGCTTTTTAGTCATTAGCCATGAATGCCATGCGGCTTGATCACGCCGGTGAAAATGCCGGCAATCACCAGCCCAATCAGCAATAGTGATAAACCAATGCGCCAGGTTAAGGATTTCACTGTGCGATTGGTTTTGCCTTTATCAACCATCATGTAATACAGCCCAGCACCTAAGTTCCAGAGAATCACAATGATGAAGGCAATAATGAGTAGCTTTTCCATGAAATTCACCGTTAAAAAGATATGCTCATCATTATCCGCGAAAAAGGCTAAATACAGGTGAAAATGAAACTTGTTTTGCTGCTTTTGGCTATTGCCATGGAATGCCTATTAGTGCGTTTGGGCATTTGGCAATTGGCGCGCGGCAATGAAAAGCAAGCGCAGATTGATGCGTTGCAAACGGTGTTAGATGAAAAAAAGCCAATTGATTTAGCCCACGCGTCAGCAAGCGCAACCACGGTTCAATGGGCGCGCGGGTCTGTAAATTTTCAGAGCAACACGCAGCTTCTGCTCGACAACCAACGCCGCGGCAGTGACGTAGGTGTTGTGATTTACCAGTTGGGCAACAGTGACTCGGGGCAGGCTTTGTTGGTTGAGTTGGGTTGGTTGCCGGTGAATGGCTCAAGGCAGCTTCCAAAACCCATGCCGGTGCACGGGGTGTTCAAGCTTGAGGGTTTGCTATTGCCACCGCCCGCGCCAGGATTTGCGATGGGCACCGCGATAACGGCAGTGGATGCAAATCGACTGCTGCTGATGCGTTTAGAGTTGCCAAGTGTCGCGAAGCGTTTGAAGCAGCCATTGGCTGCTCGCGTGTTGCGGCCAGATCCTGCCATAAAGTGGGGTTATGCACGCGATTTGGCGGTGTCGCCCAATAGCTTGCCGCCTGAAAAGCACCGTGGCTATGCGCTGCAGTGGTTTGGTTTGGCATTGGCTTGGCTATTATTATGTATGTATGTTGGACGAAGGAAGAAAGTATGAGTGATGAAAGCGACATTAAACGCAATCAATGGCGTTCGCGACTGGTGCTATTACTAATTGTGGCGATGTTTTTGGGCTCGTTCGGCATTGCCGCGATTTTGCGTTTTACTGGCTGGCAGCCCGCGCACACTAAAAATTTCGGTGAACTGATCAACCCACCGATGGATTTTAGCGCGCAGACGTTCACCCGTCGCGATGGCATGAACTATGCGTGGCAGCCAGAGCAAGACCGTTGGCGTATTGTGTTGGTATCGAATAAGCCCTGTGAAACTTCCTGCCAACACATGCTAGATACCTTGCATCGTGTGTGGCTGTCGCAAGGCCGGCATACCGAAAAAATTGATTTGCTGTGGTTTGCAGAAGTGCCCGCTACTGCGCCTGATTTCAAAGGCTTTGTGCCGATGCAAGCCAATGACTTATTATCAACACTGCCTGAGCAAGAAAGCGCTTCGGGGTATCCGGTGTACATTATCGATTCCGGTGGTTTTGTGATGATGCATTACAAGGCCGGTTTCGATCCTTCTGGTTTAAGAAAAGATTTGGCAAAACTCGTAAAATAAACCCATGACCCATTCCTATAAACATTTTCATCGTATTGCTTGGGCCGCCGCCTTATTGGCGTTGTGCGTTATTGTGTTCGGCGGCTTTGTGCGCTTGTCCAACGCGGGGCTGAGCTGCCCAGATTGGCCAACCTGCTACGGCCGCGCCACGTGGCCCACAGAGGCGCATGAAGTAAGCGCCGCGAATGCCACATTCGAGCGCGCCGTGGAAACCCATAAAGCCTGGCGCGAACAATTCCACCGGCATTTAGCAGCAACGCTCGGTTTGTTAGTCTTGGTGTTGAGTTTGTTGGAAGCCAAGCGTCGTAAATACGCCATTTGGGCGCCAGCGGCTTGCGCTGCGTTGGTGGCGTGTTCAATACCGCTCTATATCTACCAGTATTATGTGCCGGCATTTACCTTGGCCAGTGCGGGAATTCTTGGCCTATTGGGTTTTGCTTTGTGGGCTGGCCGTGAGCCATTTATTCGCTTTACTGCTATTTTGCTCGCAATTATTATTATGCAAGCCATGCTTGGCATGTGGACGGTAACCTGGTTACTAAAACCGATTGTGGTGATGTCGCATTTGTTGGGTGGCTTAACCACCTTTTCATTGCTTACATGGCTTTCGTGGCGCGCAACGCCAAATACCGAACTTATCAATGCCGATGCGCGCTTACTTAAAAAATTCATTTGGCTTGGCTTAGGTTTGTTGGTGATACAAATTGCATTGGGCGGTTGGACCAGCGCTAACTACGCCGCATTAGCCTGCGGCAACGATTTCCCGAAATGCTTGGCAAGCTGGATGCCCGAACATAATTTCTCGGAAGCCTTCGTGCTTTGGCGCGGAATTGGTGTGGATTACGAAGGCGGCGTGCTTGACGGCCCCGCGCGCGTTGCGATTCAACTTGTGCACCGTGGCATGGCGGTTGTGGTGGCATGCTATTTGCTCGGCATTGCCGTCAAACTGATACGTACACCTGGCTTAGTGTATTGGGGCAGTGTGTTGACGCTATTGGTGTTCACGCAAGTGGCGTTGGGTATTAGCAATGTGGTGTATTCTTTGCCGCTGTGGGTTGCGGTGGCACACAATGCGGGCGCGGCCTTGCTGTTGTTTGTGTTGGTTGGCTTGCTAGCGCGTTTGCGCGAGCCAGAACAATCGCCTGCGCTGGGTGATGAAGGGTGATGCACTAATGGCCATGGCAATTAAACATTATTTTGAATTAACCAAGCCGCGTGTGGTGGCCTTGATTGTGTTCACCGCCATTATTGGTATGTTTTTAGCGGTGCCCGGTATGCCGCCTTGGAAGCCTATGGTATTCGGCTGTTTGGGCATATGGCTGGCCGCGTCTTCTGCAGCGGCCATCAATCATCTACTCGATCAGCGCATTGATGCAATTATGGCGCGCACCTCGCATCGGCCCTTGCCGAGTGGTGGCTTGAATTCACGGCAGGTGCTGATTTTCGCGGTTGCGTTGGGTGTGTTGTCGATGGTGTTGTTGGTATGGCAAGTGAATTGGCTAACTGCTGGGCTAACCTTCGCCTCGTTGATTGGTTATGCCATTGTGTATACCGGTTTCTTGAAGCGTGCCACGCCGCAGAATATTGTGATTGGTGGTGCTGCTGGCGCTGCGCCACCCGTGCTTGGCTGGGCGGCCATCAGCAATACCGTTGATCCGTATGCGTTGCTACTATTTTTAATTATCTTTGTGTGGACCCCGCCGCATTTTTGGGCTTTGGCCATCTTTCGCCGCGAAGATTATGCCAAAGCATTAATCCCGATGTTGCCGGTGATATACGGGGTAACCTACACCCGCTGGCAGATCCTGTTCTACACCGTGCTGCTGTTCATCGTTACCTTGTTGCCGTGGCTTACCGGCATGAGCGGTTTGTTTTATTTAGGCGGCGCGGTGGTGCTTGGTGGCGTATTCCTTTACTATGCCATTCGCTTATTGAACCCACCCGACGAACTGTTTGCCATGGAAGTGTTCAAGTATTCCATTTGGTATTTAATGGCGCTGTTTGCTTTCTTGCTGATTGATCATTGGGTGATGGTGCCGACGTTTGTGGTTCGGTGAGTGGGTGTGGGGGGGCGTAACTCATTTATCGAGGCCTAACTACTCCTCCAACTGCATAGCAAAAATCCTACACAAAATGGAATATTCTCGGATTTAAGTATCAATCCA
>JAYTVJ010000025.1:0-2463 GCA_043744535.1 Arenimonas sp. | reverse complement strand
AAACTGCTTAGCCTTGCCGCCCAGTGAATAAGCCATTAAGCATGCGCCAAGCTTTGTATCGAAAAAAGACGTTTGGCGATGTTTTTTTCGGTCGTTTTTAAATCGTAGCCGGTTTGCAGGTTCAGCCAATACTGTGGCGTTTGCTCGAATGCTTTTGCGAACAGCAATGCCAGTTCAGCGGTAACAGGCCGATTGCCTTTGACGACATGCGAAATGCGCATGGGTGAAACGCCAATGGTGCGGGCGAAAAGTGCTTGAGAAATATTTAGTTCATCAAGCATTTCGGCGAGGTAATCGCCGGGGTGTATGGCTGGTAATCCGTTTTTAATCATGATGCCACTCCTAGTGGTAATCAACTATTTCAACATTAAATGCATCGCCGTTTTCAAACTTGAAACAGACCCGCCACTGCTGATTGATACGAATACTCCACTGGCCATTACGATTGCCGCTCAATGCTTCAAGATGATTGGATGGCGGTTGGCGCAAATCGCTTAGTTCAGTAGCGTAATGTAATTGGTTAAGACGCATAGTCGCACGCTTCAAGATTTCAGTGGGCAAACGGCGAGATTTTCCTGTAACGAAAAAACTTTCAGTTTCAGCATTGGAAAATGACTGTATCACTAGATTATTATAAACAATATGTTTACGATTGCAAGTAGTTATGGATAAACAATTTAAATCTCAGGATTTGGGTTGTGCCAAAGCCACTTCCAACTCAAGCCATCCAAAAAAACACCGCAGCCATGCGTTTTTCTGCAAGTGTGTGTCCCCAATAGCTGGTGGCGCTGTGGATGATGTTGGATTTGTATAGCAATAGGCGATTGAAGCGGTGCTCAATGCAGATGTCTTCAACAAAGGCGTCGGCGGGAACGAAGCGCGTGCCGAGTGCTTCCACTAAATTGCTGTGCGGTGGTGAGACGAAATTGCCGCCCAATGCGCCGCCCGCCATGCGTTGCCGGTAAAAGGCGGTGCCGCAGTCGTTCGGCACATCTGGGTTGAGGTATAAAACCGCCGCGTATTTGCACAGCCGCAAAGAGTCGGTATGTGGCCGAGGTTCGCATTCGTGTTCGCCCACCACTTGCACGCAATTGTGGTTTAGTTGCGCGCCATCGGGAGCGCTAACAACCCAAAGCTTAGACACAGCCGTGGCGGCTTTCACTTGCTGTTCAATAGCGGCTAGTTCGTTTGGCAATAAACCCGGCACAACGCGCAGGCCCGGCCAAGATTCAGGCTTGTGCGGATAGCCTTCAATCCAATCGGTGCGCAATAGCGTGCGTTCCCTCACTTCATGTGCATTGGGCAATGCATTATCAATAATCCAATAATCGCGGCCAAGCGTGGGTTTGCGGTAGCTCAGGTTTCGCACAGAATTAGAAGCTAAGGCCATGGTTCAATCCGCATTCCTAAATTGTTTGGCTTTGCCGCCCAATAACGCTTTGGTGATGAAGTCGGGCAGATAACGTGTTAGCCATGCGATGAATTTATTCGCCGTGCCGCTGATCACTCGCACTTTGCCAGCTTCCACGGCGTCCACGCCAATCTTGGCCACTTCTACACTGCTTAGCCATAAAAATTTCGGCAATTTGGAAATACTTTCGCGCATGCCGTTCACGTCGTGGAATTCAGTGTAGGTGAAGCCGGGGCAGAGCGCGGTAACGTTCACGCCGCGCGGATGGCTTTCAAGCGCCAAACATTCCGAGAAGCGGATTAGCCAGGATTTAGTGGCACCGTAAAGTGTGTGGCCGGCGGAGGCGGGTGCTAGCCCTGCGAGCGAGGCCACATTCAAAATGCGGCCATATTTTTGCGCTTCCATGCCGGGCAGGAACAAGTATGTCAGCTCAGCCACCGATGTAACCAGCACTTGCAGGAAATCACGGTGGCTTTTCCAGCTTTCCGACAAATACCGGCCAGGAACACCATAGCCGGCATTATTCACCAGCGTATCCACGTGAAGCCCAGCGGCTTGGATGGCATCAAACATTTCCTGTGGGGCTTTGGGGTCGGCCAAGTCGGCGGCTAGCACCACAACCGGCACTTTTGCGCCCAGTTCGGCAGCCAGTGCGTCAAGGCGGTCCTTGCGACGAGCGCTCAGAATCAATGGTTTGCCTCGGCTGGCGTATTCGCGGGCAATCGCTTCGCCAATGCCACTGGAAGCGCCAGTGATTAATGCATATCCGTCGGTTTTCATTAGGCTGCTCTTCATTCAGGGTAAAATTCATCTATCATTGTGCATCATGTAAATGCGTAGGGGACGATATGCGAAGCAAAATTGTAGCGGGCAATTGGAAATTGAACGGCGATCGGGCGTTTGCCAAAGCCTTGCTGAATACCCTGCTACCGGGGCTTAAGCCAAATGTCACAAGCTTAATTATTCCGCCATTGCCGTATTTAGATGGGTTGATTTCGCAGTATGCCGAGAAAGGCTTCAGTTTTGGCGCGCAAGATGTGGGTGTGCATGCA
>JAYTVJ010000024.1:0-8230 GCA_043744535.1 Arenimonas sp. | reverse complement strand
CATAAAGTACATCATGAGTTTTGCTCATTTGACTATATGTATTTTATATGATACAAAATACTGTCTTGGAAATACGTGAAACCTTGTTATTCCAACGCTGGTTCGAGGGTTTGCGTGATAGTCGTGCAAGAGCACGAATCAACATTCGGCTTCATCGGTTGCGCTTGGGAAATTTGGGTGATGTGAAATTCGTGGCTTCTGGTGTGAGCGAGTTGCGTATTCATTACGGCCCAGGTTACCGGGTGTATTTCTGCAAGATTGCTGGCCATATAGTACTTTTGCTAGTAGGTGGCGATAAGTCTAGTCAAGCGCAAGACATTCGTAATGCTATTGCTTTAGCAAAACAATTCAAGGAATAAATAATGGCAAATAAACCAATCACTAGAAAATGGGATGCCGCAAATTATCTGCTAACAGACATAGACCAAATAGCTTACCTAGAAGCCGCATTAGAAGAAGGTGATGCCGCGTTGGTTGCCACCGCAATTGGCGATATTGCGCGTGCTAAAGGCATGAGCCAGTTGGCCAAAGATACCGGTTTTGGGCGGGAAAGTTTGTATAAATCATTATCCGAAAGCGGCAATCCAGAGCTGGCTACTGTTCTTAAAGTACTACAAGCACTCAATTTGAGATTGCATGTAAGCACATTGTAATTAAAGCTTGGTCCGAATAGGATGCTTATCCTTTAACTGTTAAAAGCTCTCGCAACTCGCGTGTTTCATCATCACTTAAGCCTTGTTGCGCCATTTGCTGGCGCAGTTCATTAAGCCGCTGTTGCCGGGTTTGTTTGGCAAGTTGTTCCAGCGCATCGGCAAATTCGAGTGTCCAGCTGGCATCGTCGCCAGGAATTTCCAACATAGCCAGTTTTTGCAAAGCCGCGTAATCATCGTGTTGTTCAAAGCTTTCCAGTAGAGATGCAGTAGTTATTTCAGGGCGCGTGCGGATGGTGTTTAGCAGTTCAACGAGCAAGCCAATGCCGGGTTGTTCAAGCGCATCAAAACCATACGGCGCGGAGATGGCTAAACCGAATTTTGGGTTCTGCAATAGTAAAGTAATAATTGCGCGCACCAAGCTGCGTTTTGGCGAAATGCTACGGCCTTTGGCAAGCGGTTTTTCAGGTTCGGCAACGCTATGGTTCACACCACTAAGCTGATGCAGGCGTTCCTGCATTAAATCGCGGAATGCGCCATCGGGAATTTTCGCTAAGTACGGCTTAACGGTTTCTGCCAAACGCGCTCTGCCTTCCAGATTATTGAGGTTGGCATTTTTGCCAAGCTCAGTAAAAAAATAATCGCTGAGTGAGGTCGCTTGCTGTAGGCGCTGTTCAAAACCATTTGCACCTTCGGTTTTAACAATCGTATCAGGGTCTTCACCATCCGGCAGAAACAGGAAGAATGCCTGCCGGCCATCGCGCATACGCGGAATGATGGATTCAACCGCTTTCCATGCCGCGGCACGTCCGGCTTTGTCGCCATCAAAGCAGAAATACACATCGGCGCTGTTGCGGAATAATAATTCGGCGTGATCGGGCGTTGTGGCGGTGCCTAGTGTGGCCACTGCTTCAAAAATGCCATGTTGAAATAGGCTGACCACATCCATATAGCCTTCCACCACAATCAAGCGCGGAATTTTGTTGTGCGCCTGCTTCACTTGCCACAAACCATACAGCTCTCGGCCTTTATGGAATAGCGGGGTTTCTGGCGAGTTTAAATATTTTGGGCCATCGTCTTTTTCCAACACGCGCCCGCCGAATGCAATGATTCGGCCGCGCCGATCCGCAATCGGGAACATGATGCGGCCACGAAATTTGTCATACAACCGACCATTATCGGATTTGGACAACATGCCGGTTTTTTCCAACAAACTCTTGCGCCGATCATCGCTGCCGAGTGCATCCATTAAGCCATTAAAGCCTTCCGGCGCCCAACCAATCGCAAATTGCGCGAGGCTTTTTTCATCCACGCCGCGTTTACTTAAATACGCTTTCGCTTTGCTGGATTGCGCCAGTTGCTGTTGAAAAAACTGGCTGCTGGCCTCCAGCGCGGCATACATGTCTTTACTGCCATCCACATCGTGGCTTTGTTTGGCGTCTTTCGGAATTTCAATGCCGGCACGTTTGGCTAAATCTTCCACCGCGTCCATAAAGGTCAGGCGGTCGTAGTTCATCAGGAAGCTTATGGCGGTGCCTTTAGCGCCGCAACCAAAGCAATAATAAAATTGCTTGCTGGGCGACACCGTGAACGAAGGCGAACGTTCGTCGTGAAAGGGGCAACGCGCGGAATAGTCTTTGCCTTGCTTTTTCAGCGGCACACGCGAGCCAATGATTTCCACCACATCGACACGTGAAAGCAGGTTGTCGATGAACGATTCCGGTAATTTTGCCATCGGATTAGAATGCCACTAATCGACGCAAAAAGCGCGCTTATTTCGCCGCGAGTGCGTTCTTCACCAAACCAGACACCACGCCCATATCGGCGCGGCCAGCTAGTTGCGGCTTTAGGGCGGCAATCACTTTGCCCATTTCTTGCGGGCCTGAAGCGCCGGTGTCGAGAATCGCTTGTGCAACTAAGGCCTGCACTTCTTCGCTGCTGAATGGCTGCGGCATATAGGTTTGGATGATGCCCGATTCGAAAATTTCAATTTTCGACAAATCATCACGACCGGCCGCATTGAACTGTGTGATTGAGTCTTTACGTTGTTTGAGCATTTTTTCCATCACCACCAGCACAATGTCGTCGGTGATTTCGATGCGTTCATCCACTTCGCGCTGCTTCAGCGCGGCAAGAATCAAGCGGATAACCGCCAAACGTTCTTTGTCGCCCGCTTTCATGGCGGTTTTCATATCGTCGGTGAGTTGCGCTTTCAATAACATACAGATTCCATCAAATTAGGCGGGAGAAACACAAAAAGCCGGAAACGCGAGGCGCAACCGGCTTTCGGGCGCGAGCGCAAGCGCTCAGCGAAAAATCAAAACAAGCGTTGGCGCTTAGTGATATCGCGCGAGCTGCGACGCACTTGACGCTTAACAGCAGCCGCCGCTTTACGTTTACGCTCTTGCGTTGGTTTTTCGTAAAATTCTTTTTTGCGGGTATCAGCCAAAACACCGGCTTTTTCGCAAGTGCGCTTAAAGCGACGTAAAGCAAATTCAAACGGCTCGTTTTCGCGAGTTTTTACAGAAGGCATGTTAACTCCAAGGAACAGCGGATATGACAACAAATAGTATGATTAATATCTAGCAAATAAGATTCTTGCCAGAGAGCCGGTTATCATACACAGATTGCGTGATTTTGGCAAGATTGACTGAACTTATTAAGGATTAAGCGTGCGGGTATTGGGCATTGAATCGAGCTGCGATGAGACCGGTGTGGCGCTGTATGACAGCGAACACGGCTTGTTGGCGCAGGCTTTATACAGCCAAATTAGCCTGCATTCCGAGTACGGCGGCGTGGTGCCGGAACTGGCCAGCCGCGATCATGTGCGCAAGCTGTTGCCGCTGATTCGGCAAACCCTGCGTGACAGCCAAATCCCGCTTTCAGGCATTGATGGCGTGGCCTATACCTCTGGTCCTGGCCTAGTGGGCGCCTTGATGGTGGGCGCTGCGACTGGCCGCGCCTTGGCCTGGGCGCTGAATGTGCCTGCCATCGCCGTGCACCACATGGAAGGGCATTTATTAGCGCCATTATTGGAAGAAAACCCGCCAAAACCGCCATTTGTGGCCTTGTTGGTGTCTGGCGGGCACACGCAATTGATGAAAGTGAACGCCATTGGCGATTACGCCCTGCTCGGCGAAACGCTCGACGATGCCGCAGGCGAGGCTTTTGATAAAACTGCCAAACTGATGGGCTTGCCGTATCCGGGCGGCCCACAATTGGCCAAATTGGCTTTAAAAGGCCAGCAGGGTGCATTTAAGTTTTCACGGCCAATGGTCAATCGTCCGGGCTTGGATTTCAGCTTCTCCGGCCTTAAAACGCAAGTGTTGTTGGCTTGGCAGAAATGCCCGCAAACCGAGCAAGATATGGCCAATATCGCTTTGGCGTTCGAGCAAGCGGTGGTGGATACCTTGGCAATTAAATGCGAGCGCGCCCTCCAACAGGAAAACTGCCAGCGCCTGATTGTGGCTGGCGGCGTGGGTGCCAACCGCTATTTGCGTGAACAATTGCAAACCCGCGTGGCCAAATTGGGTGGCGAAGTATTTTTTCCGCGCCCAGAACTGTGCACCGACAATGGCGCGATGATTGCCTACGCTGGCTATCTACGCTTGAACGCTGGGCAATCCGAGCCGCCGCATATTGCCTGCAAACCGCGCTGGGATTTGGCCAGCTTGCCGCCGCTTTCACAGCCGAACGGGTAAACTGTTGCAATGGATAAAGTATTTATTGAAGCACTGCAAATTGAATGCGTGATTGGCATTTACGACTGGGAACGCACCATTAAGCAGCCGATTGTGCTGGATATTGAAATGGCGTTCGACAACCGCATTCCGGCCGCCAGCGACAACATTGAGCACACCCTCGACTACAAAGCAGTCAGCAAGCGCTTGATTGAGTTTGTGTCGGCATCCAGTTTTGGTTTGGTAGAAACGTTGGCCGAACGTTGTTGCGAAATCATTCTGAGCGAATTTAATGTCTCGCAAGTCAACTTCAAGCTCAGCAAGATTGGCGCAGTGCGTGGTGCCAAAGCAGTTGGCGTAATCTTGCAGCGCACGCGCAACAATGGCTAAAGCCTATTTAAGCCTTGGCTCGAACGAGCAACCTGAACATTATCTGCAAGTAGCTGTTAAGGCCTTGCGCGACACATTCGGCAACATCGTTTTGTCGGATTGGGTGCAAACCAAAGCGGTGGGCTTTGATGGCCCGGATTTCATCAACGGCGCCGCCATTATTGAAACCGATTGGGATGTGTATCAACTGAACGATTGGCTACACGCGCTGGAAGATGCCAATAGCCGCCGGCGCGATGTGCCGCGCTTTTCCAACCGAACGCTGGATATCGACATCATTTTTTTTGATGATTTGATTTTGCAAGGCCCTGGCAACCTGCAAATTCCACGACCAGAACTAAAGCATGCATTCGTGCTGGGCCCGTTGGCGCAGATTGCACCGGATTATGTGAATCCGGAGACTGGGAAGACGTTGCTTGAACTTTGGAAAGCATAGTGCTGTGATGTAGTGTTATACAAATGGATGTGTGATATTCAAAACACTATTTTTCCTTTGGAGTTAGTCAGATTCAAGCGACTTATTGTATTCATCCTCAGCTGTAGATACTTTTAATTTAATATGTTCCAGTTGGCTCTTATAATTATCACTATAAGTCGCAAATGCTTGTTCCGCGTCAGAAATTCTGATTTTAGTTTGAGCAACGAGTTCTTCCGATTCTTTTAGTGCATTCTGTGCATCCATTAGAGATTGCTTGTAATTTTTACTTACAAATATGCCTCTGAGGGTTTGGCTGCTCTCAGCCTCTAACTTAAGCACTATATTACGTTTTTCATCTGACTGAATAATTGCGTCGTTAAGGTCATTTTTAAGCTTGTAAATTGTTTCAGACCAGAGCATGGTTTCTTTGTTGTTGGAAACAAAAAAATCATTCAGTTCAGATTTAGCAGTCTCTAATTCAGCATATAAATTATCTCTTGCTAATTTAACAGAAGGGTCTGTGGCGCATTGCTCAACTACACTCATTACTAAATTGGAGCGCGGAATTTCGTACACAATTGTTCCTATGTTTGACTCTAGTTCGATCGCTAACGGGAGTAGGGATGCAAAATAACTCGCGCCATTTTGGTGATCGGAATCTTTTTGGATTAATTCTGCAACATTGATGTTGTCAGGCATTCTAAGGATTGACGCGGCATTAATAGGAGTATCTTTAAGCGCTGTTAAAGCTCTGCCTTTAGGAACATTTTCAATAATGGATTGGCCAAACATTGATAAAGTTTGCATTTCGAAGTTGAAGATAGCAGGCTCCGCTTGAAATTTAACTTCGAGCTGGCGTGTATTTTTAATACAGGCAATTGTAATTTTACGCAAAGGGTTTGAAATAGTGCCATTACCGGAAATAAATGCGGCTGTAATTATCTGTCCATTAACTGGAGACAATGAATTTTCAATCGCCCAGTCAGTTTCATTTGCATCTGAGGGTTTGGAGTCGTTAACTATTCCAGTGCTTTGGGTGCTGTTTTTATTATCTTGGCTACAACCGAGTAAAGTCAAAAAAATGGACAGTATTAAAAGCTGTAATTTTTCACTTAGCATCGGAATCCCCATTTGATAAGGTTAATAAAAACTATGATACGCAATTTTAATTGTCTTGTTTATTGTCATTACCTATCGCTCCAACGTCAAGTTGCTTGAGGGGCTCATTTTTTTCTAATGATTTTATCAATGATTTTTTGACCGTCCGGCATACCTGACATGGTCCTTAGAAATATTACATTCCTGCCTAAAATTTTCTTTATTTCAATTGCAGGCAATGGCTTCTCTAAAATATTGAAGCCAGATAATTTCTGATAATGACATTCATCAATATCATCGTATCGATTTTTCTTCTTAGTTATTCCGGTACCTTTTCCGTATGCGACAATACCGACACCATTTTCATATAAAAACACAAAGTCTCCTTCTTTGATTCTGTCGATATTAAATTTCCACGGATCATAAAATGCGGCTGCTACCTCATTAGTTAGCATATAGTCATGATCATTATCATCATGCCTTCTATTTGTGTTCAGCACATGAAATGTGCTGTTTACTGACTCTTCTGCCTCAAGCTCTTTCTCTGCAATTCCAACGCCTGCCTCAATTAGTTTAAGAGTAACTTCTTGTTTTGAAATATTTAATTGCTCAGCTAGCTCCTCTATGAATAAATGTAGCTCTTTAGGAATACGAATTGTTGAGGCTATGAGCTCCTTTCTGATTGCTTTTGACTTTTTTATTAAGGTTCTAATATCGCTCATATAATGCACCCTTGGGTTGAATATTAAATAATACTTTAATATATATTCATAAATGGTGCAATATAAAACCAAAAATAAACTAAATATGATGCATAAATCATTAAACGTTCTTGCTGTGGGTTCGTCAATCATTTAGTTCATTCAAGAGATTGACAACTATACGCCTTAGAAGTATAAATATGTCCATGCTCAAACTAAGAAAATCCGCCGTGCACTCGAAAACTAAACCGCTATCCGCGGCCGAATTAGCGAAATACGAATCCACCCGCGACCTTGCCGCCGATTTATTGCAATCGATTCGCGAGATGAAAGCCGGAAAAGTTCATGTGGTGTATTCCGATGCCATCGCCGCGCGCCGTAAAGTTGGTCTGTCGCAATCGCAGTTTGCCGCGTTGCTTGGCGTTTCCGTGCGCACTTTGCAAGGTTGGGAACAAGGCAGAAAGCAGCCGAGCGGAGCTGCGCGCACATTGCTCGCCATCGCACAAGAAAATCCGGCGGCGGTATTGGCTGTAGTTGGAAAATAAGTCTTAGTGTTTCTCGGTTGATTGTATTAACTCAATTGCCAAGCGCTTCCGCTTCGATAAACCACTCAAGGCTTTTTGGTACGACCAGTTAATCAGGCTTTTCAAGTAATCTTCCGGCACGTTGCTCACATGCACCACTGTGACCCAATGAAAGCGGCCCATATAGCGCGCTGGTTTGAAGCCGGGAATGTCGGTGAGTTCAAGGAATGTGCCGGGTGGTGTGCGGAAGCTAAAGCGCCACATTTCTGGATCGCTGGTTTTGAAATAGGCAAACGACTTACCGCCCACATGGTAGTTCAGGAAATTGCTGGGTGGTCCATATAGTTTTGATTCGGCGCCCGGCATTTGGCTGCAATAGGTTTTAACGTGCTCTACGTCCATGCCCGCAACGATAGCATGCCTTAGCCGAAACAAAATGCGATACTGTGGCATAACCCCGATTGCAAAGGTGCTGTGTGCCGTTAGTTAGCCTTGATGAAGCCGTTAAAACCTTGCTTGAACGCACCGGTGGCCAGATTGTGTTGGCCGCGCCGCTGGGTTTGGGCAAGCCGCATCGGCTATTAAATGCAATTTACGATGCGGTTAAACAAGATACAAATTGCCAGCTACAGATCTACACTGCGCTCTCGCTAACACCGCCCAAAGCGCATGCCGATTTGGAAAAACGTTTTCTGCAGCCATTTTTAGATCGCCACTTCGGCGCCGATTTTCCAAGTTTGCATTACGCCCTTGCGCAACGCAGTAGCAG
>JAYTVJ010000023.1:0-8237 GCA_043744535.1 Arenimonas sp. | reverse complement strand
GATGTCGGTTGGATAGGCACGGATAGCAGCAGAAGTGAACTAGACCGTCTGCGCATGAAAACCATCAGCTTTGGTATGCAGAGCGCAACGGACTTCGGCGAGGATGGTTTTTACTTCAGCTCGCACCATGGCATGATCAAACGTTTCAAACCTGGAAAATCGATTGAATTGATTGATACTGGCCACGATTTTATGGTGACCTCCGTACGCGAGCTTGCGCCAGGAAAACTATTCATCACGGCCGAAGCAGGAATTTTGCGTTATTCCGATGATGAGGGGCGTACCTGGCAAGACCGCTCAAACGGTATTGAATTCGGCTTAGCCTCAAATGCTGTGGTGATCAGTGAAAACGACGTTGCGTTTACGGTGCAAAAAGACGAGATAGTATTGCTATACCGTGGCTCGCCATCGAGTGGCACATGGCAGAAAATCGCTGAATTCCCGTTAGTCTTTGCAACATGGACCGGACTTCCTGGCGCGCAACCTGAATTATTTCATCATCAAGGCAAGTTGGTGCTAACTTTACCGAGCCGTAAACTCGCCGTCATCGATCTGGCAGATAACCGCGCCGAATTGCGTGAGCCGCCGGGCAGTATTGGCATGTTCAAACTCTCTGCCGATGGCGTACTGCGTTGCGCTTGCGCTAAAACTATTGCCATCAGTCCTTACGAAAGCTTTGATTTCGGTAAAACCTGGGTGCCGTCCACATTTAGCCGCTTTCTTTACCTGCCTGAATTCCACGATGCAATGAATGGTTTTAGTTACCAAGGCGCGGTATTTTCGGCAAAAAATACAGGCCTATCATTCACCCATGATGGCGGTAAAACATGGGATTTTACCAACTACCCTGAGATTGGTAGATCTTGGTGGCAGCCATCCTATTCCCACAACGGACAGGTATTGATGCTATACAGCTTAAGCATGTTTGGTGCAACAGCCATTCAGGCAGTCAAAATCAGTCAAGACGGCGGCAAAACATGGAATGCTATTCCAAACCGGTTGGAATGGCTATATCCGCCATTGAAAATGCCAGTTGCAAACACCATAGAACCACCTCCGCCACCGCCGGAACCACCAAAATCCTAGCGAGAGAAAACTACGAACTACAACTCAACATCGAACAGCCTGCCCGATGCATCGATTCGGGTGGGCATTTTTTTACCCAACGTGCGTCGTTTTCAGCATCTTGATATGGCGTTTTAAGGCGCGTAAAGATATCGTTCAAAGGCTCATAATCGCCCTGCTCGGCGGCATCAATCACATCTTGCACTAAATGATTGCGCAAAATAAATACTGGATTCGCCGCACGCATTTTTTCCGCGCGCTGGCCCTGCGATGATTGCTCAACTAAGGATTTGTGTAACTCTAACCAAGCTGCTAATTCCGCCGCATTCGGTGCTGGCAAATAACTACAAGCTAAAAGTGTATTAATGCTTGCCTGTAAAGTAATGTAAGAACCATTTTGCGCAATACGCGTGAGTGCATCAAAGAATAAATTAAAATCCATTTCTAAGGCACTTAATAGCTGCACGAGTTGTTGGTAGCAGTGCGGATGAGCCAGTAACACCGCTTCATTGACGCCGAGCTTAGCCGCCAATAACCGGTTCCAATGCTGATGAAAAGCGTGGTTGTAGGCATTCAAGCTGTTTTGCAACGGCTCCACGTTTTGAATCAATGGAAACAAGGCATTGCCCAAGCGCGCCAAATTCCATTGCGCAATCGCCGGCTGATTGCCATAGCAATAGCGCTTACCTTCGGCATCGGTGGTATTTGGTGTCCATTGCAGATCGAATTTTTCTAGCCAACCATACGGGCCATAATCGATGGTTTCGCTGAGCAAAGACATATTGTCGGTATTCATTACGCCATGCACAAAACCAACCGACATCCATTGCGCAATAAGCTTTGCAGTGGCCTGGCAAATATGCTCAAAAAACTGCGCATAGCGTTGCTCATCATGCGCATCAATAGCCGGAAAATGCTGTGCAATGGCGTAATCGGCGAACTGTTGCAACAGCGTTATATCTTCGCGCGCGGCCGGCAATTCGAAATGCCCAAAGCGCAAAAACGATTCCGATACGCGGCACACAATGGCGCAATGTTCTTGCTTGGCATGTCCGTCGTAAAACATATCGCGCGTGGCCATTGTTTCTGAATTGATCAACGATAGCGCGCGCGTTGTTGCAATGCCAAGATGAAACATCGCTTCGCTACATAAGAATTCGCGGATTGAGGAACGCAATACCGCACGGCCATCAGCGTGGCGCGAATACGGCGTTGGCCCAGCGCCTTTGAGCTGCAGGCTGAACAAGGTGCCATTCGATAGCAACTCGCCCAGATTAATGGCACGACCATCACCTAATTGCCCTGCCCAATGCCCAAATTGATGACCGCCATACACGGTGGCATATGGCGCTGAGTTTTTGCCCAAGGCATTGCCTGCCAATACGTTAATAAAATCCACGTTATTTTTTAGATCAGCCGACAAGCTCAATAGCGCGGCGGTTTCCTCCGACCACAACAGCAATTCCGGATTCAACACTGGCGTGGGTTGCACAAAAGACAAGGCCGCCTGTTGCACTTGCCGGGTATTGTTTTCGGGCAATGGGTCGGTGGGCATAACGGCGATAAATTGTTGGCTAAACGTGGGTTGCACGGGGTTTCCTGATGCAAAGACAGACATTAAGCATTGCACAGTATTCATGGGGGCGTGAAGGCCTAATCTAATTACTTGAACTAATTGCTTGATTTTATTGTCTTGCACATCGCACATTGGGCGCTGGGGCTTTCGTGGATAGCGTATTTTTGCTACTCTATAAGCCTTATTCTTCACTAAAAACAAGCATTTGCTTGTGGCATTTTATGGAAAAAAGTTTTGAACCCAGTAGTTTTGAAACCAAGTGGTATACGCACTGGGAACAGTCTGGCTGTTTTAAGCCGTCGGGCCATGGGCCAACCTACACCATTATGTTGCCACCGCCGAATGTAACCGGCACCTTGCACATGGGCCATGCGTTTCAGCACACGCTGCAAGATGCTTTAATTCGCTACCACCGCATGAAAGGCTTCAATACCCTATGGCAAATGGGCACCGATCACGCCGGCATCGCTACCGAAATGGTGGTTGGCCGCAATCTGGCACTCGAAGGCAAGGGTGAAACGCGCGATACACTCGGGCGTGAAAAATTTATCGAAAAAGTTTGGGATTGGAAACAGGAATCCGGCAATACCATCACTCGGCAAATGCGCCGCATGGGTGCTTCAGGTGATTGGAGCCGCGAAGTGTTCACCATGGATCCACTACCCTCCGAGGCCGTGCTTGAAACCTTCGTTACATTATTTGAGCAAGGTTTAATTTATCGCGGCCAACGTTTGGTGAATTGGGATCCGGTGTTGAAAACTGCCATTTCTGATTTGGAAGTTATCTCCGAAGAAGAAAACGGTTTCATGTGGTCAATTTCGTACCCGCTGGCCGATGGCTCGGGAGCATTAGTGGTTGCCACCACCCGCCCAGAAACCCTACTTGGCGATACCGCGGTGATGGTGCATCCTGAAGACGAGCGTTACGCACACCTTATTGGCAAAATGGTCACGTTGCCTTTGTGTGGCCGTGAAATTCCAATTATTGCCGATGAGTATGTTGATCGCGAATTTGGCACCGGTGTGGTAAAAGTTACCCCAGCACACGACTTCAACGATTATGCGGTTGGCCAACGGCACAGCTTGCCGATGATTAATATTTTGACTTTTGATGCCAAAATAAATAACAACGCTCCAGAAAAATTCCGTGGCTTAGATGTACGTGCCGCTAGAAAAGCGGTGTTGGCCGATTTAATCGAGCTTGAATTATTAGTTGAAGAAAAACCGCACAAACTGCAAGTGCCGCGCGGCGATCGCACCGGCCAAATCATTGAGCCGTATCTCACCGACCAATGGTTTGTGAAAATGGATACGTTGGCAGCGCGTGGTTTGGAACTGGTTGAAAATGGTGATGTGAAATTTGTGCCAGAAAACTGGATTAACACCTATCGGCATTGGATGAGCAATATTCAAGATTGGTGTATTTCGCGCCAGCTTTGGTGGGGTCATCGCATTCCAGCTTGGTATGATGAGGCCGGTACTATTTATGTGGGTCGTAATGAAATTGAAGTACGTGCAAAAAATAATTTGGCACAAGACGTAAAATTGCAACAAGACAACGATGTGCTCGAAACCTGGTTCTCCTCGTCGTTATGGTCGCATTCTACGCTGGGCTGGCCGAATGAAAAAGCCATGGCTGAATCGAATTTCGCTGAACGCTTGCCCACTTCCGTTTTAGTCACTGGCTTCGACATTATTTTCTTCTGGGTTGCTCGGATGATTATGATGACCGATCATTTCACCGGCGTAGTGCCGTTTAAAGATGTTTATGTGCATGGCTTAGTGCGCGACAAAGATGGCCAGAAAATGTCGAAGTCAAAAGGCAATGTCTTAGACCCAATTGATATTATTGATGGCATCACATTGGATGCGCTGATCAAGAAACGCACCAGCGGCTTGATGAAGCCTACCGATGCACCAAAAATCGAGAAAGCCACTATCAAAGAATTTCCCGACGGCATTGCCGCCTTCGGTGCAGACGCGCTGCGCTTTACCTTTGCTTCCTTAGCCACGCATGGCCGCGATATCAAGTTTGACTTGGAACGCTGCGGCGGCTACAAAAATTTCTGCAATAAATTATGGAACGCGGCACGCTTTGTGCTGATGCACTGCGAAGATTTCACGGCAACCGGCATGCCTGCTGCAAGGTCTGAATCCGAGCGTTGGCTACTCAATCAACTTGCCACAGTCACCGAGCAAACCCAGCAACACATTGCCGACTACCGTTTCGATTTAGCTGCCACCGCTTTGTACGAATTCACCTGGAATACGTATTGCGATTGGTTCTTGGAGTTTGCCAAGCCCGCATTAGCTGGCGATGATAGTGAAGCCGCCAATAGCATGCGACATACACTATTGTTTGCTTTAGAAGCATGCTTGCGTTTATTGCATCCGCTAATGCCCTTCATCACCGAAGAAATTTGGCAGACCATTGCACCGAAACTCGGTATCACGGGTATTTCAATCAGCACCCAAGCTTTCCCAGAAGTGGCCGATTTCGGCCCTGCCGATACGCAAGCAGTTGCCAACATTGAATGGCTGAAAGCCTTGGTTGCCAGCATTCGTAGCATTCGTAGCGAAATGGGTATATCGCCTGCAAAATCCATTCCGTTGTTGTGGCACTCAACCAATGCCGAAGACAAAACGCGATTGGTAACGCTTGAAAGCAGCCTGAAATTTTTAGCGAAAATAGAATCCATCACACAGCTTTCAGGCGAAGCACCGGCCTCAGCTACGGCATTGATTGGCGAGCTACAAGTGTTTATCCCAATGGCTGGCTTAATTGATTTAAGCGCCGAAAAAGCGCGTCTTGCCAAAGAATTAAAACGCATTGAGATTGAAATAAATAAATGCCAAGGCAAGCTTGCTAGTGAAACGTTTGTGGCGAACGCACCCGAAGCAGTGGTGGCGCAAGAACGCCAGCGCCTGCAAGATTGGCAAGCACAGCAATTGGCGCTTGCTGCGCAATTACAGAAATTAAACTAACCTTGGACTCAAAAATGAAAAAAATTCTTGCTCTCGCCGCTCTAATTGCACTTTCTGGGTGCGTCACCTATAGCAAATCCGTTTCAGTGGCCGAAGTGGCTAGCCCAGAATCAGCCTATATCTATGGTTCATTCAAAATTGATGCGCCAAAAGCATGGCTTGCCATGCAAGGTCATCAAAGCATGGGCTTCGTATTTACATGCGCTGATAAAAACAAATATACCATTGGATTCAAAGTGGATAAGCCCTTGCAGTTAGTCAAAATATCACCCACGCAATGCACACTAACGGATATTGTTTACTCCGATGCCGATGGAATGGTTATGTCAACAAAACCTGTTTCTACTAATGCATTTAGTAATCGCAGTTTTGTGGCTGGCAAAGCCTATTATTTAGGTGATTATTTTGCTAAAACAGAAAATCAATACAATTACTCCTACACCACAACCGTCTGGAAAATCGTTGATGTCAAAGACAACTACATCCAGACCACGCAAGATATGTACAACACTTACCCCAATATGCGCGGCTTTAATACACTGCCTATGCCCATTATTCCTGCCGATAGTTGGAATCAATAAGCGTGCATTTGAATCGTTTTCTCAACTACACCTTTATCCTATTAGTAGGCGCATGTTTTGCCAATAGTGTTAGTGCCGCTACCAATAGCAGCAAGCAACTGCCCGTTGTTCATCAACCTGCACCACCGCCCGCTCCGCCAAGCCTAATTGCACCATTGCCACCTGCGCCACCTGTTATCTACGATTCACCAGCACCGCCACCAGAACCGCCAATTATACGTGCCGTTGCTGCGCCACCGCCAAAAATACCAAGCCTTGCCGAATGGCTAAAAACAGACACCGTTAAAGTTGAACCCAGCGAATTGATCCATCAATATCAGCGTTTATTAACCGACAAGCTGATTGCAGGCATTTCTAAACCAGCAAGCGGCGAAAGCAATGAAAGCGATCAAGCGCGTTACAAAGATGCACTTGAGATTGCAACGCGTACAGCCAAACAAGGCTATCTACAAGCCTATGATGAGTTTATTGACACGGATGGCAGCTTCTGGATTTTTGCAGGTACAGATAATTCTGCTGGGCCGGATCGTGTTGTGCAGGTTAGCTTTCCAAACCCTAAGCAATACGTGATGCAGATCAGTATGCGCTGCATTGAAATTGATGACTTATGCAAAAAAATGGCGGATAAATATTTTAAATCAATGGCCATACCACCCCCGCGTACACACAGTTGGGAGGCCGGATACCAATGGCTAATTATTCGTACACAGCAGCCCTGCCTAATGCCTGGGCCGCTAAATATGCGCGCTCCTCAATACCCAGCCAATTACATTAAAGACGACAAAGAAAAAGAAGTCAGGATTCGCTTCGCCACCGATGCCTGTGGTATTCCGATTTCAGTGCGTATCGAAAAAACCAGTGGCAATAGATCGCTCGATAAAGCGGCAATTAATGCCGTTTGGCGATGGCGCGTGAAGCTACCTGAAGCACGGTTGTCAGTGCCACTTTATTCTTTGCGCGAATTCAGTATTCCAGTGAAATTTATCCCGCCAATGAAATAAATATATTGCCCATGATTTAATTTAGGGCTTGATGTAGGGGCGGTTCGCGAACCGCCCGTTTTAAATACACGCAAATTCTGGGCGCATCGCGATACGCCCCTACGACGAAAAATCAAAATCCATTAATTCAATCGCCATCACAATGCCGTCTTCACGGCCTTTCACGGCCGGATAATAATTCGGCCGGCGGCCAATTTCGTTGAAGCCTTCGCTATCGTATAGCGCAATAGCCTGCGGATTGGATGGCCGTACTTCCAGAAACACGCGTTGCAGTTGATGCCAGCGCGCCACTTCAAAAACCTGTTTCAATAAACGTCGGCCTTGGCCATGGCTTTGGTGTTCGGGGGCTACGCAAATATTCAGTAAATGCCCTTCGCCCGCCGCGCAGCTCAATACGAAATAGCCGATGATACCGGTTCGGCCTTCCATCAACCAACATTCGTGCCCGGCATACAGGCAATCGCGAAAAATACCGGCAGTCCACGGAAAGGGATACGCTTGCAGCTCAATGGCCATCACTGCATCGATATCTGCTTGTTTAATTAGCCGACACTGC
This sequence comes from Arenimonas sp., assembly GCA_043744535.1. Classification (GTDB taxonomy): domain Bacteria; phylum Pseudomonadota; class Gammaproteobacteria; order Xanthomonadales; family Xanthomonadaceae; genus Arenimonas. The sequence goes on along the minus strand of JAYTVJ010000023.1, from coordinate 474 downwards.
TGAGCGCTGATTTTTTGGGCATTCATACAGACTTTAATAACGCCCGCACATGTTGCCAAACAATGCGCTTGGCAATCATACTCCGCTCTGCCGAAGCAATTGGCAATGCGCTAAGGTCGTGGCCTTTGGCAAGCTGCTGAATGTTTTGCCCTAGGCGCGTTTGCCAGAAAGCCGTTGAGTTTTTATGCCGTTCAGGCAGCTCTGCCTGTACCACAGGAATGGGCGCATACAAGCGAATACCCATGGTTTCCAAAATCAGTTGTTGTTCGCGCGTGTAAGCCATTAAACCGTATTGGCCTTGGGTTTCATTTTTAACCACAACCAAAGCGCTGGCCCAGATAGGGCATAGCTGGAAGCCATGAACAACAGCACGCGCGGCGGATCAATAAACAAAGCCACTAACACCGCAAGCACCACTAAAGCCATCACAAATGGCACACGATCTTCGCGCTGTTTACTCTGCCCAGAGCCTTT
>JAYTVJ010000022.1:0-32375 GCA_043744535.1 Arenimonas sp. | reverse complement strand
CTTAATGGCGCAGTTTTTCTAGAATGCCATCGAGTGTATCTAAGCCATGATAATGAATGACCAATTTTCCACTGCCTTTTTTACCGTGATTCACCTGCACTTTAGCGCCTAACAAATCGGCAATTTCGCGCTCGAGGGCTTCAATATCGGCATTGCTGCGTGCGGCAGGAGCAGCTTTAGCAGACGGTTTATTTTTACCGGCCTGTTGCGCACGGCGCTCCACTTCACGCACCGATAATTGCTCATCGGCGGCAAGTTGCGCCAAGCTAATGGCCAATTCAGCAGGCAGAGTTAATAGGGCGCGTGCATGGCCCATTTCAAGCCGGCCCGCTTCCACTAATTTGCGTATCGCTTCTGGCAATTCGAGCAAGCGTAATAAATTGGAAACTGCCGCGCGCGAGCGACCCACCGCATCGGCGGCTTGTTGATGGGTTAAATCGAATTCATCAATTAAGCGCTGCAACGATGTGGCTTCTTCGAGCGGGTTTAAATCTTCGCGTTGAATATTTTCAATTAACGCCATAGCAATAACCGAACGATCATCGACATCGCGCACCACCACCGGCACGTCGCGCAGTTCGGCAATTTGCGCTGCGCGCCAGCGCCGTTCACCGGCAATAATTTCAAACTTACCGTCGGCAATTTCACGCACCACAATCGGCTGAATCACGCCTTGTGCGCGGATTGAATCGGCTAGTTCGGCCAATTTTTCGGTTTTCATGTCGCGCCGTGGCTGATATTTGCCGGGCTGCAACTTGCTGATGGCAAGATGGGTTAAGCCTTCTTTACTGAGATCGGCCGGTGCGCTAGCGGCTTTCAAGTTACTGCCAAGTAGCGCATCAAGGCCACGCCCTAGGCCGCTTTTCTTTAACGCCATTACACACTCTCCTTAACAATTTTATTGGTGCGTCGAATCACTTCACCCGCTAAGCCCATATAGGCAATCGCGCCGCGCGAAGATTTATCGTAGCGAATAATACTTTGCCCATGGCTTGGTGCTTCGGCCAGCCGAACATTGCGCGGCACCAATGTGCGGAACACCAATTCGCCAAAATGTTGGGTTAATTCGTTGCTAACTGCGTTGGCTAAATTATTGCGAATATCAAACATGGTGCGAATAATGCCGTCAATTTCAAGCGCAGGGTTCAGCTTTTGTTTTAGGGCATTGATGGTATTGATAAGCGAGCTTAGGCCTTCCAGCGCAAAGTACTCGCACTGCATCGGCACAATAATGCCATCGGCAGCGGCTAAGGCATTCAGTGTTAGTAACGATAAAGACGGCGGGCAATCAATCAGGATAAAGTCGTAATTATCGCGAATTGGCGCTAAGGCAAGCTTTAGCCGGCTTTCCCGGTTTGTCATGTCCATCAACTGGATTTCAGCGGCGGTTAAATCCATATTGCCTGGAATTAAATCGTAGCCTTCATCGGTCTGGGTTAAAACTTGTTCTAATGTCGATTCACCCAGTAATAACTCGGTGATGGAGTGTTCAAGTTCACGTTTTTCAATACCCGATGCCATTGTGGCATTGCCTTGTGGGTCTAAATCGACCAACAAGACTTTTTTTGGGCTTACCGCCAAAGCGGCCGCTAAGTTCACTGCCGAAGTAGTTTTACCAACCCCTCCCTTTTGATTAGCAATCGCGATGATGCGGCTCATTCCACTTCCAATGACAAGATGTTTTCCCCTAGCCGTCCATTATGCCTAATGGCGCGTTTTATTTGCGGCAGATTGCCGTTTTTTTTTACCAAGGCCTACTTTCGGCCAACAATAATCAGCTGGCGTTCGGCATTTAAGCCGGGCACATGCAAGGGATGGCGCGCCAAAACCTGCCATTTTTCGGGCAACTCAGCCATTTCGTCGTCAATGCTTGGGCCTTTCATCGCCAGTAACACCCCGTCTTGGCGCAGCAAATGCCCACCCACGGCCAGAATCCCCGACAAACGGTCCATGGCCCGTGCGGTAATCGCTTGGTATTGTTCAGGCTCAGCAAATGCTTCGGCGCGCGATTCAATCACCCGAATATTCGGCAAGCCAAGCTGACGCACCACTTCGCGCAGAAAGCGGGTTTTCTTGCCATTGCTCTCCACAAGGCTAATCTGCGCTTCAGGCCGGATGATGGCTAACGGAATGCCAGGCAAACCAGGGCCGGTGCCTAAATCGGCAAGATTATCCTGCGTAAAATACGGGTGCATGGCTAAGCTATCGAGCAGGTGTTTAACCAGCATTTCGCGCGGCTCACGAATGGCCGTTAAGTTATAGGTTTTGTTCCAGCGTGCCAAAAGGTCAAGGTAGTCCAATAATTTGGTGCTGACCTGCGTATTTAAATGTAATGCGCGTAAACCAGCGCAAAGTTCGGCGTGTAGCGGGTGGTTAGAATCAGTCATGGCGGTATTGTCGCGCAATTTTCACCGCTTTGGGCATAAACTACTTCAAATTAAGAGGACTTAGCATGGCAAATGTATTGCTCACGGGCGCAAGTGGATTTGTTGGCGGGCATTTATTGCGTGAACTACTCAGTCATGGGCATCAAGTGCGTGCTTTATCGCGCTCAGAGCGTGCAGATCACTTGCTCAGTGCCGCTGGCGCGTTGCCGGTTCGCGGCGAACTAAACGATCAAGCCTCTTTGATGCAGGCTGCGCAAGGCATGCAAGCGGTGTTTCATTGCGCGGCCAATACCAGTGCTTGGTCGAAAGATAAAGCCATCCAGCTTGATACCAATGTGGGTGGTACGCAGCGTTTACTGGCGGCAGCAAAGCAAGCAGGCGTTTCTTGTTTTGTGCATACGTCGAGCGTATCGGCGTATTCGCATTTATGCCATGACACCTTAACCGAAAGCCTGCCGCAGCGTGGCGGCGAAAGCTGGGTTAATTATGAGCGCAGCAAATTTCTAGGCGAACAAGCCGTGCGCGCATCTGGCTTGCCAAGTTTAATTTTCAACCCTTCGCATGTGCTTGGCCCAGGCGATACCAACAATTGGGCGCGTTTAATTAAAATGGTTGATCAACAGGCATTGCCTGGCGTGCCACCGGGTTCGGGTGCGTTTGCCGATGTGCGGGAAATTGCCAAAGCACAAGTGGCAGCGTGGCAGATGGGTTTGCGCAATGAATCGTTTTTACTCGGAGGCCAGCACGCAAGCTTTCTGCAATTGGTGCAAATGATTGCGGGCTTGTGCCATCGTACGCCAGCAACGCGCGTTATGCCCGAAGCCTTGCTAAAAGTGATTGGGCAGCTAAGCCAGTCCTTTTCGTATCTCTCAGGCCGAATGCCACAAATCACGCCAGCTTCTGTTGCCATGACCTGCCACCATTTGCGGGTTGATTCAAGCAAAGCCAAAAACCAATTGGGCTATCAGGAAACCGATTTACAGCAATTGCTGGCCGATACCATGCAGTGGATGCGCAGTGAAGGTTTTCTTAGACCGCAGCCGGGCTGAAGGTTTTGCAAATATCTTCAATGGCTGCAGGCTTAGCGAATAAATTTCCTTGCGCAAGCGAAATGCCAATTTGTTGCAGGCAGGCGGCTTGGTCTGCGGTTTCAACGCCTTCGGCAATCACATCCAAACCTAAAGATAAGCCCAGTGCATGAATCGCGCGCACCAGATGCATGGTTTTATTGTCGGGATGGTTGGCTAAGGTCGATAAAAAGCTGCGGTCAATCTTAAGGCAATCTAAAGGGTATTTGTGCAGGTACGAAAACGACGAATAGCCGGTGCCGAAGTCATCTAAATTGATGCGAATGCCCGCCTGCTTGAGTTGCGTGAGTAATTTCAAACCCAGTTCGGGATGTTCAATCAACGCATCTTCAGTGACTTCAATATTCAGATTTCTAGGCGCTATGCCGTATTCGGCAATCAGAGAAAGCAATCGGTTGGCAAAATCTTCATGGCCAAGATGGCGCGGCGATACATTAATGCTGACGTATTCCGCCATATTCAGCAGTACAGGCAGATCTCTGCAAACTTGTTCGTAAATAGCCCAGTCAATTTGCTCAATTAAACCAGTTTCTTTGGCAATATCGGAGAAATTGCTTGGCAACATCAGGCCTCGGTGCGGATGATTCCAACGCATCAATGCCTCAAATCCCAGCACTTTTTTCGAATTGAGGTTGATCATGGGTTGGTAAAATGGAAACAGTTCGTTGCGCGTTAAAGCTCGGCGCAAATCACCTTCAATAATGAGCGTGTTAAGCGCGGATTGATGCAAGGCATCGTCAAAGAAAGTGAAGCGGTTGCGGCCTAATTCTTTCGAGCGGTAAAGAGCAATATCGGAATCGCGAAGAATTTCATCGGGCTCTTGGTGTCTTTCATGCGAAATAGCGATGCCGATACTAGGCGAGATGAAAAGCTCTTTGCCTTGAATGTACATAGGTTCAGTGAATACGTGCAACATGCGCTCAGCCACTAATTTTGCTTCATTGACATTGCGAATACTGTTTAAGATAACGGCAAATTCATCGCCGCCTAAACGCGCCACTAAATCGGGTTTGCGCAAGCAACTTTGTATGCGCTTAGAGACAATTTTTAGCAGTTCATCACCAACCCAATGGCCCATCGAGTCATTGATGATTTTAAATCGATCAAGATCGATGAAAAAAGCGGCGAACAAGCGGTTTGGATTGGCTTGATAGTGGGCAATTGATTGCTTAAGGCTAATATACAGTTGATTGCGGTTGGCAAGGCCGGTTAATTGGTCGTGCATCGCGTCGTATTTTAATTTTAACTCAGCCTGCTCACGTCGCGCGATTTGTTCGCGAAGCGCTTGATTACTCAGTTCGAGTTCATACGTGCGTTTTTGAATATTGGTTTCCATTTCAGCATAGGCTTGCTTTAGGCGATTGGACGCTTCAATTTTCTCTAATGCCTGTGCAATATGGCTGCTAACGAATACCAGCAGTTCTTGTTCTTTGTGCGAATACGCTTCGATGTTATCGTAGCTTTGCAGTGTAATCACGCCAACCGCTTTACCTTTGATAATTAACGGAACACCCAGCCAACACTTTGGCGCATGGCCTCTGGCAACGGCCATTTTCTGCTCTTGTAAGCGCATAATTTGTGCTTCATTCAAGAGCATTGGCGCTTTACTCGCCAGCACCCACTCGGTTAGCCCGTTGGATAGCGGCCTTGACTCAACTAGCCCATCGAACTCATCAATATAATACGGAAAATTAAGCATGTTATTTTCAGTATCGATAAAAGCGACATAAATGTTTTTCGCTTCTAAAAGTTGGCCAACAATTTCATGCATGGCTGGATAAAACTGTTCAAGGCTTTCGCTTTGCGTGGCCAGCCGAGTGATGTTTAATAAGGTTGATTGAATTTCTTCGGAGCGCTGCCGCTCATGAATTTCTTGGCTAAGCTTGGCGGTGCGTTCTTTGACCTTAAACTCAAGCTCATCAGTTTGTGCCCGCCGCGACAACGATTGATGGATGTGTTCGGCAACGAACGAAAGCAGATTTAAATCAGCTTGGGTGTAGCGTTTATCAGCGAGATAGCTTTGCACAACTAAGCCGCCCACGACAATGCCATTTTCCAGCATGGGAATCCCTAGCCAATCGCTGCTTTCTGGGCCAAGCTCGGGGTCGAGTACTAACTTAAATTTAACCAACAGTGCTGCCGAGCTATCCCAGGCATATTGCTTGGATTTCAACATCGCCAAGGTGATGCTGTTGGTGAGCAGTTTGTCATCCCATTCTACGTCAGGGTCAACTGGCTCTTTGTCGATGCTGTCGGCATAATATAAGAACTGCATGGTTCGCTTGCTTTCATTGAAGTTAACAATTAAAAAATTCTCGGCATACACCAAGCTGGCCACAATGGCATGCAGTTTTTTGTATAGCACCGAGGTAATGTGTTCGGAATACACCAAGTTACTGATATCGAAAAGTGCTTTTTGCAGCATTTGCGATTTTTCAAGCTGCCGTTCTAAGGTTTGAATGTAGGTCGCTTCTAGCAGTTGTTGTAGCCGAATGCTTGCTTGATTCAGCCGGTCTTGCAACGCTTGATTGCTTTCAAGCGCCTTTATTTCTGTGCCCGGCAGGGTAAGCGTAAAATCAAATGTCGAGGTATTCAGCAACACAAATTCAGAACACGATGCCTGCGTATTAGCCGCTAGCGGCTGCGCATCCTGATGCGCTAGTTGCGCTATTTGTATTGCTGGGTAGCTGTAGGTTTGGCTAACGCCGTCTTGGTTTTTAATGTGCCAGGTGCAGTGTGGTTGTTGCGTTATAGCGTTCTCAGTCAAAAATGCACACAGCATCTGCGCGATGCTTTGCACATGTCGCGCGTTATCAAGTGCTTGATAAAAAAGCATTTTGTCTTGCTCGTCATGCAACATTTCGTGCAACACTCCCAACGGTGACTCGATTCTACCAGTAAGTAAATGTATGCGCTAGGCGTGGTCAGCGATGCGCTAAGCGATGTCGCGCGTTATCATAGTCATCTGACTAAGGAGCCAATGATGAGCTTTCCAATGATTCGCCCGCGCCGTATGCGTGTTGCCGATTTTTCACGGCGCTTGATGCGTGAACATACACTCAGCGTTAACGACTTAATTCTGCCGGTGTTTGTGCATGAATTAACGCACAGCAGCGCAGTGGCTTCCATGCCCGGTGTGGAGCGCTTGTCGATGGATGATTTATTGCGAAAGGCCGAGCAAGCGGCAGTGGCAGGTATTCCTGCGCTAGTATTATTTCCAGTGACTGCACCAGATGCCAAATCTTTAGATGCCAACGCATCATACGATGACAACGGCTTAGCGCAACGCGCCATTCGCGCCATTAAAAGCCGCTTCCCGGAACTCGGTGTGATTACCGATGTTGCACTTGACCCGTACACCAGCCACGGCCAAGACGGCTTAGTGAACGACACGGGCTATGTGATGAATGATGAAACGGTTGAAGTGTTAGTGGCGCAAGCGCTATCGCATGCATTCGCCGGTGCGGATGTGGTGGCGCCCAGCGACATGATGGACGGCCGGATTGGCGCCATTCGCGAAGCCTTGGAAGAAGAAGGTTTTTGCAATACACAAATTTTAGCGTATTCGGCTAAATATGCCTCCGCTTTTTACGGCCCGTTTCGCGATGCGGTGGGTTCTGCTTCCGCCTTAGGCAAGGGCAATAAATATTCGTATCAAATGGATCCAGCCAACATTGAAGAAGCCCTGCGCGAAGTGGCCTTGGATATTGAAGAGGGCGCCGACATGGTGATGATTAAGCCAGGCATGCCGTATTTGGATGTAGTGCGCCGGGTTAAAGACCAGTTCAAGATGCCAACGTTTGTGTATCAGGTATCGGGCGAATACGCGATGATTAAAGCCGCAGCCGGCAATGGTTGGCTAGACGAACGCGCCTGTGTGTTGGAATCATTAATTGCCATGAAGCGCGCCGGCGCCGATGGCATATTGAGTTATTTCGCACTTGATGCTGCAAACTATTTGAAGGAGTAAGGTATGGGCCTACGCAATCCAACAGGGCGTTTTGCGGTGATTGGCCAGCCCATTGAGCATTCCTTGTCGCCACATATTCATCGTTTGTTTGCCAAACAATGGTCGGTTGATCTGGAATATCAAGCCATTGAAAGTGCGCCCGAGCAGTTAGCGATTCGGCTGGAACATTTTGCAGAAAACGGCGGGTTTGGTTTGAATATTACCTTGCCGCATAAACAATCGGTGATGGCAATTTGTGCAACCCTTAGCGATCGCGCACAGCGCGCTCAAGCCGTGAACACACTGACACGAATTGATGGCTTATGGCATGGGGACAACACCGATGGCACAGGCTTGGTGAATGATTTAACGCAGCGTAAAGCCCTTGATTTGCGGGGCAGGCGTACTTTATTACTTGGTGCGGGCGGCGCGGCGTTGGGCGTTGCACCGGCCTTATTGGATGCGGGAATTGCTGAGATGGTGGTTTGTAATCGTAGCCCTGAAAAAGCCGATTATTTGGTTGATACCTTAAACGACCCTGAGCGCGTGCATAGCCGCTATTGGCAGGATTTGGACGAGCTTGGGCATTTTGATCTAATCATCAATGCCACCTCGGCGGGGCGCAGCACCGAACCCTTGAAATTGCCATTTCATCTTGGCACTCGTCAAACCGTTGCGGTCGATTTGAGCTATGGACGTTCCGCCATTGATTTTTTAGCTTGGGCACAGGCCGCAGAGTGTGGTCATTGCTTTGATGGGTTGGGAATGTTGGTTGAACAAGCCGCAGAAAGTTTTTATTTGTGGCAAGGCGCGCGCCCAGAAACCGACGAAGTCTACACACAGTTGCGTCGGATTGCCGATGGCGAGAGCGCCAGCGAATGAGTTTAGATGCGTTGCGTTTTGGGGTGTATATTCTTGCCTGCGAAACCGATTGGCAACAGGCTCTTGCGCTGGGCTATTGGCAAACGCCATCATTAGCAATACACGGATTTATTCATGCCGCCAGCCATGAGCAAGTGCCGAGTGTGTATGCCAAGCACTTTTCCGAACAACCGTCGATTTGTTTATTGAAACTTGATGAAGCCTCGCTAGTGGATTATCTGCATTGGGACGCACACCCCGAAACCGGCGAATTGTTTCCACATATTTATTGCGCAATTCCATTAGCCAGCGTGGAGCGAGTTATTGCGTGGCCGGTTTAGGCGTCTGCTAAATATTTATCCTTCAAACGCACATAATGCGCGGCTGAATAATACAGTTGTTCGATGTCTTTTTCGCTGAGTGTGCGTACGCATTTAGCCGGATTGCCAAGCCATAGTTCGCCGCTGCCAACCGTTTTGCCGGGCGGAATCACCGCGCCAGCGCCAACGAAACCGTTCTTCTTCACCACCGCGCCGTCTAGCACAATCGCGCCCATGCCAATCAAGCAGCCATCTTCAATGGTGCAAGCGTGGATGATGGCGCCGTGGCCAATGGTCACGTCGTCGCCGATGATGGTGGCGTAGCCGATTTGTTTGCCAACTAGCCAATCGTGGCTAACATGCACAATGCTGCCGTCTTGGATATTGGTGCGTGCGCCGATGCTGATGAAATTTACGTCGCCGCGAATGACCGTGCCAGGCCAAATTGAGCTGTCGTCGCCAATGCTCACGTCGCCGATTACGCTGCAATCGGGGTCAATAAAGACGCGCTGGCCGAGGCTAGGAAGGGTGTTGTTAAAGGCGCGAATAGCTGCCATGGAATGACCTTTTGTTAAGCATTATGGGTACAATGAATTCTCATCCATTCTAACCGACCGCCATGGAACTTCGCGCCTCTTTTGACCGATTGAAACAAGCCCATCAAAATGGCGCGCTGACTTACAGCCAACGCATTGATATGCTGGCTCGCTTGGACACCGTGGTTAGACGTTGCCGGGAAGACATTGTAGCGGCCTGCAACACCGATTTTGGCCGGCGTTCGCGCATTGAAACCCTTGGCGCCGATGTGATGGTGACCTTAGATGAAATTAAGTATGCGCGCAAAAATCTGCGCCGCTGGATGCGCCCACAAAGTCGTTCAGTGAATATTACCTTCAAGCCGGCGCGCGGTGAAATTCGCTATACCGCACTGGGCGTGGTGGGCGTGGTGGCGCCGTGGAATTATCCTTTTCAACTCGCCATCATTCCTTTAGTCAATGCCATTGCGGCTGGTAATCGGGTGATGGTGAAGCCTTCTGAATTCACCCCTAGCGTTAGCGCTTTGCTGGAAAAAATACTTGGCGAAGTGTTTTCTGATGATGAAGTGGTGGTGGTGCAAGGCGATGCGGCGGTGGGTGCGGCATTCACGCAGCTGCCGTTCGACCATTTAATTTTCACCGGTTCAACCGCGGTAGGCAAGCACGTGATGGCGGCCGCCGCCGCCAATTTAACGCCGGTTACTTTAGAATTAGGCGGCAAATCGCCTGCCCTAATTGCGCCGGATTATTCGATTGAGAAAGCGGCAGATCGCATTGCATTCGGCAAGTGTTTTAATGCCGGGCAGACCTGTGTGGCGCCCGATTATGTGCTGTTGCCGGAAGCACAATTAGAAGCGTTTATTGCGGCATTTATGGCCAGCGTAAAACGCCGCTACCCAAATTTAAGCTTAGACAGCGACTACACCGGCATTATTAACGCGCGCCAATTTGAGCGCTTGCACACCTGGTTGAACGAAGCCAAAGCAGCGGGCGTTCGCACCGTGGCCTATGAGATAGCCGATAACGCAGAACAAGCGGCCAATCTGAAATTGATTGCACCCACGTTGCTAATTAATCCATCCAGTGACTTGACGATTATGCAGCAGGAAATTTTCGGGCCGCTCATGCCAATTATCACCTACAGCACAATTGACCAAGCCATTGGCTTTGTGTTGAATCGCGATAAGCCGCTGGCATTTTATTTATTCGATAACCAATCGGCGCGTGTCGATGCCGTGCTCGGCCGAATCTGTGCCGGTTCGGTATGCATCAACGACGTGATAATTCAATTTGGCCAAGACGATTTGCCGATTGGCGGCGTTGGCGCGTCGGGCATGGGGCATTATCATGGCAAAGATGGCTTTATGACCTTCAGCAAAGCCATGCCAGTGATGTATCAATCGCGCATTAATGGCATGAAGTTATTCGATGCGCCGTATGGCCGAATCATCAACAAAATGGTGGACTACTTAACCAAAGTGTAGAACCTGCCTAAGCGTTAAAGCATGCGTTTGAGTGTGTCGTCTTTGCGGATAAAGTGGTGGTACAACGCAGCGAATACATGCAAGCCAATCACCCAATAAAAGATTTCACCAATTTGGCCATGCAAATCTTCTAGCTGATGCGCTAATGCTTCGTTTTCCATCATCAGCGCTGGCAGCGCAATGTCGGTGAACGGGATAAACAGGGTTTTGCCGTCGGTCCATGCGGTCATAATGCCCAAGATAGGCATCACAATAAAAAACGCATACAAGGCCCAATGAAATAGCTTGGATAAACCCAATTGCCACGCAGGCAATCCTGGCTCAATGCGCGGCACACGGTGCTTGATGCGTAAAGCCACGCGCTCGCATGCCAAAATGAAAATGCCAATGCCCAGCCAAAAATGCGATTGCATCATGGCGAAGCGGCCTGTAGAACCGCGCTCAAAAAGCCCGCGCTGCTCAATAGCCACATAGGCAAGTGCAATCATGATGGCCATGAGCCAATGCAAAATACGGATTTTTTTAGCGTAGCGGGCGGACTCGAACATACACGCACTCTGGGATGGATTGTGAAGATTGTACCCAACCTTGACTATTTTTGTGAATAATAGAGTCTTGTCTATCGAGTAATTGCCATGAAAATCGCCAGTTGGAACGTCAATTCGTTGAATGTGCGCCTGCCGCACCTATTGGAATGGCTGAAAATTGCGCAACCCGATGTGCTGGTTTTGCAGGAAACCAAACAAGAAGACCATAAGTTTCCGCAGGCTGAGATTGAAGCGGCTGGCTACCACGTGGTGTTTGACGGCCAGAAAACCTATAACGGTGTGGCGATACTAAGCAAAACCGACATCTCCGATGTGCAAAAAGGCATTCCGAGCTTTGCCGATGAACAAAAACGCGTGTTGGCCGCCACCATCAACGGCGTGCGTATCATTGATTTGTATGTGGTGAATGGCCAAGCGGTGGGCAGCGAAAAATACGACTACAAACTGCGTTGGTTTGAAGCCATGCATGCATGGGTGCAAGACGAACTAAGCCGCCATCCAAAACTGGTGGTGCTCGGCGATTTCAACATCGCACCCGACGACCGCGATGTGCACGATCCGCTGGTTTGGAATGAAGACAGTATTCTTACATCAACACTAGAGCGCGCCGCCTTGCAGCGTTTGCTCGGCCTTGGCCTGCACGACAGTTTCCGCTTGCATTCCGATGAAGGCGGCATTTTCTCTTGGTGGGATTACCGGATGGCAGGCTTTCGCCGCAACCTCGGCCTGCGCATCGATTTGGTGTTAGTCAGCGATGCCCTCAAAACCCAATCGAAAGCCGCGGGTATCGAACGCGAACCCCGCACTTGGGAACGGCCGAGCGACCATGCACCGGTGTGGGTGGAGATTGGATAGCGACTTACAAATACGGCCACCACATAAACATCATTGCTGCAATGCTGCCGCCTAAGGTGAGCAGTGACAGCAACACAAATAAACCCGCTACGCCATATTGATATTTTGTGTTCGATGAAACTTGTGCGCTGAAATACAGTTGCAGTAAGGCGATGGGAACAATCCAGCTCATAAAACTGACCGCTAAAAATGCAGGACTCTCATAGCTCATCTCTATGCCGAACGCAGAAAGTACGATGCCTGCGAGGATAATGCCAATACGTAAAAACCAGACGCCATTCACTAATAAATAAGCGCGTAGTGCATGGCGACGATGCGTGGCGAAATCGCGTTGCATTGCAGTGCGCCAGGCTAGCGTAACAAAAGTAATAATCAACACGCCATTGAGGCTCGTGGACAGCGCGCTTGGGAAGTTGAGTTGCGAGCCACGTATCCAAGTCAAATAGAAGCCGCTCATTGTCGCAATGAGAGCGGTCATCATAAACAACCTGCCGTTCCAGCGATGCAGGCGCGGCCAGCGTTTGCGTATTGCCGGCAATAACTGCAATACACCCGAGAAGGTCACGATGGCGGCTAAGAACACATGCATTAACCATTGTGTATTGCCTAAGCTATCACCGAGAACATAGCCGGTGATGTGCGGTTTGACATTGAGCGCCGCAAAGTCACCGCTCAGGCTGTGCGTGCCGTAAAAGGCCAAAATGAAATACACAAAGGCCCATTGGCCAATAGTAGCGGCAATAAACCAAAGAGTCGCCGCTTTAGTTAGGAAGGTTTTACCTGACTTTAAATGAGTTGTTTGCATACAATGCTCCATAGAATTAGGTTCAAAATAGGGCTTATGCAGCAAGCTGTCGCGCCGATTTGGAAATCGGCTACCCGAATTGGCGATTCGATATTCGTTATTCAAGCGTTATTCAGCTATGACTAATGGCAGTTGCTGAATTAGTGCGCAGCAATAGAATAGTTCTGTAAAGATTTAGGGGCGTCCTAATGAGTATTACATTTAGTCAAAGCATGACCATCCTCGTGGTTTCGGCAGGGTTGCTGTCTGCGTTGAGCATTTTGGTTCGACGACATAAGTCCAATGGCGATGTGCTTTTTGCCATTTTTTGCGGGTCGGTGGCAATGGCCATGTTACGGCCAAGCATAGAAGGACAATCGGCCTGGCTATTGTGGGGAGTAACTTTGGCCAGTTGCGCCACCTGCAATATGTATTGGCTGGTTTCACGCAATTTGTTTCGTGGCGAGCGGGGTGTGCAGCGCGAGCATGTGGCGGCGGCGGTTGGCATAGCCTTGATGATTATGGCTTATCGAGCGGTTGAAAATGTGGGTTCTGGCACGCATGTGCAATGGACATCAATATTGGGCGCGTTGCTTACTTTGGCCAGCTCAACAGTTCTCGTGCTAGCTTTTATAGAAGCGCTACGAGGTTGGTCATCGGCGTTACCGTCTGTTGAGAAACGGTTGCGTCTGGCTTTTATGGTGCTGTTCGGCTCTTGTGTATTGGCTTGCACTATCTCCAGTGCCTTAGTTGAGCGCATGCCTGAGCTCGGCAGTATTCGGCAAATCATTACGCATGCGTGTGCCTTGTTGATTATTCTATTCACGCATGTTGCCTTGTATATTCGTCGCCGTAATCCGTTGCAGGACGCTATACCGGTTGAAAACGCTAAGCCTGTGGCGACACATATTAAACCTGAAGATTACCGATTAGCTGATGCCATTCGGCATCAATTAGAAGTGCTACATGTGTTTCGCGAGCCTGAATTAAAAGTGGCCGACTTGGCTGGACAGTTGAACACGGCTGAATACAAAGCCAGCAGGGTGATTTCACAGGTACTTGGCGAACGCAATTTCAATCAAATGGTTAATCGCTATCGCATAACCCATGCATGCCAATTACTTGAAATTGCAAATTCAACACAGTCGGTATTGGATATCAGTCTGGAATGTGGATTTGCATCGCTCGGCCCATTTAACAGAGCGTTTAAAGCGGCGATGGGTGTTACACCGTCTGTGTATCGCAACAATACAATTCGTAAAGACTGTGATTGAATGTAGGGGCGAACCCCTGTGTTCGCCCTTGTTATTCTGCGGATGTTTCAGAGCAACCACGGGGGGTTGCCCCTACGAGATCACACATTTCCGCGGGCGCATCACTGCGCCCCTACTGGACTACGCCAAATACCCACCATCCACCGTGATGGTGGTGCCGGTTACGTAACTGGATGCATTCGAGGCCAAAAATAAAACCGCTGGAGCAATTTCTTCTGGTTGGCCGGCGCGGCCCATCGGAATTAGCTGCGTCATTAACTTCATTAGTTTTTCATCTTGAGTGATGGCCGAGGCGAAGTAGGTGTCGGTTAAGCCGGGCAAAATGGCGTTAACGCGAATATTCTGGTTAGCCAACTCCTTGGCAAAACCTTGCGTTAAATTAATGATGCCGGCTTTGGTGAGCGAGTATGCTGCTTGTCCGGGCGCTGGGCGTTTGGCATTCACCGAGGCGATGTTGATAATTGAACCACCGAAGCCAATCATTTGCTGTGCCGCTTTTTGGCTGGTGTAGAAATAGCCGCGCAGATTCACTTCCAAAATTTTTTCAAAACTGGCCAAATCCATCGTCAGCAGCGGGCCATAATACGGATTGGCAGCGGCATTGTTCACCAACACATCCACGCGCCGGCCTTGTTCTTTTAACTGGCCAAATACCTTATCAATCGCGGCCGTGTCGCCAATGTGCATAGCCGCCGCTTCGGCGCTTAAGCCTTTGGCCACAATGGCATCGGCTACCGCTTGGCAGCCGTCAATTTTTCGGCTGGTGCACACCACGTGCGCGCCATAATGCGCCAATAAATGCGCAATCGCTTCGCCAATGCCACGTGAAGCACCGGTGATAAGTGCAGTTTTTCCGTTTAAATCAAATAAATCCGTTGGCATATTTCTCTCCATGAACAGGCTTACACGCATACAATAGACAAGGCTATCATAATCAAGGAATCACTCGGTGAAACTCGCTCAACGTGTATTAATTACTGGCGCTGGCAGTGGCCTTGGCCAAGCTTTGGCGCTGCGCTTTGCGCAACAGGGCGCACAGGTTGCCTGTGTCGATATTCAGGCTGAGCGCACCCAGGCTACCTTGGCATCACTTGCCGGAAACGGGCATGCCGCCTTTGTGGCCGATGTGGGAAGTGATGATTCGATGCAAACCTTAGCCGATGCGGTGCTGGCTGATTGGGGAACGCCAGATATTGTGATTAACAACGCCGGCATTGCTTCTGGTGGCGATGTGTTGGAAACGCCGATGAGCGAATGGCGGCATTTATGGGAAGTGAATGTATTAAGCGTGGTGCGTGGCACGCGTTTATTTTTACCGGCCATGCTTAAGCGCGGCTCTGGGCATGTGGTGAGCACCGCCAGCTTTGCAGGCTTGGCAGGCGCACCGGGTTTGATGACGTATGGTGTGTCAAAAGCGGCCGTTGTGGCATTTTCCGAGCAATTGCGTGCTGAGTGCCACGGCACCGGCATTGCGGTGAGTGTGATTTGCCCGGCGTTTTTCAAAACGAATTTAATGCAAAGCACGGTCGGTACCGAAAAAATTAAACATCTTGGCCAAAAAATGATGGATCGTTCGCCCGATAGCCTTGATCAAGTGGCTGATCGAATTTTTGCCGATATTGCTAAGCAGCGTTTCCTGATTATTCCCACCAAAAACGAGCCGATGCTTTGGCGCATTAAACGCTTTTTCCCGAATTGGTATTACAAAGAATTGATTAAACGTGCCGGCGCTATGCAATTAAGGCTTAAATAATGGAGTGGATGATTTACGGCGCCAACGGCTACACCGGCCAATTAATGGTGGAAGAAGCGATTAAGCGCGGCTTTCGCCCGGTGCTTGCTGGCCGAAGCCGAGAAACGATTGAGCCACTCGCGCAAAAATATGGCTTGCCCGCGCGCGTATTTGCTTTGGATAAACCCGATGCGGTGGTGATGGGCTTGCGCGGTATGGAGCTGGTGCTGCATTGCGCTGGGCCATTTTCGAAAACAGCTGCGCCCATGGTGAAAGCCTGCTTGGACGTTGGTGCGCATTACCTCGACATCACCGGCGAGATTGATGTATTCGCGCATTGCCATGGCTTAGATGCCGAAGCAAAACAGCGCGGCATTGTGGTACTGCCCGGTGCCGGTTTTGATGTAGTACCCACCGATTGTTTGTCAGCCATTTTGAAGCTTGAATTGCCTACTGCACAAAATTTGATATTGGCATTCGATGCGCCCGGCGGGCCTAGCCCCGGCACCGCAAAAACGGCCGTGGAAGGCTTAGGCAAAGGCGGTCGCGCGCGCATTAATAGCGAAATGTGCACAGTGCCGCTAGCGTGGAAAACCCGCACGTTCAACAAAAACGGCGAGCAGCGCCTGGCCATGACCATTCCGTGGGGCGATGTGTACACCGCCTTTGTGTCAACCGGTATTCCGAATATTGAAGTGTATATGAGCGTGCCGCCAAGCACGGTGGAAAACTTGCGGCGCATTCGCCGGCTTGGGCCTTTGCTGAATTTTTCACCGGTGCAGAATTTCTTGAAATCGCAAGTGGCCAAAAAAGTGCGCGGCCCTTCCGAAGAAAAACGTAAAGACGGCGAAACCTGGGTGTGGGGCGAAGTGAGCGATGCTTCTGGCCGGCAAGCCAGTGCGATTTTGAAAACACCGAATGGCTACACGCTAACGGTTTTAGCGGCGCTGGGTATTGTGGCCAAGCTAATGGGCCCGCAACGGCCGATTGGCGGCTATTACACGCCGTCGCGTTTGATGGGTGCGGATTACATTTTGCGTTTGCCGGGCGTTAAGCGCGTTAGCCACTGATGGATGTGTCGCATTTAATCGATGCTCTGAATCCGGCGCAGCGCGAAGCGGTGTGCGCCGAGCGGGGTAATTATTTGGTGTTAGCCGGCGCGGGTTCGGGTAAAACGCGTGTGCTAACTAGCCGCATTGCGTGGTTGAATCAGGTGTTTGATGTGCCTTTGTACCGCGTGCTGGCAGTCACTTTCACCAACAAAGCCGCTGCCGAAATGCGTTCACGCTTAACCGCTTTATTGCCCGATGGCTCGCGCGGCATGTGGGTGGGCACCTTTCATGGCATTGCGCATCGCTTATTGCGCTTGCACTGGCAGGAAGCTGGGTTGCCGGAAGCGTTTCAGGTGTTGGATTCGGATGATCAATTGCGTTTAGTGAAACGCGTGGTGCAAGATTTGCAACTCGACGACACGCGTTTTCCGCCCAAGCAATTGGTGTGGTGGATAAATAATCATAAAGATGCGGGCCGCCGGCCAAGTTCCATTCAAGTGGCGATGGGCGATCAGTTCACCCGCGTGCAGGTGCAGGTCTATGAAGAATACGAAATTCGCTGCCAACGTTCCGGCTTGGTGGATTTTGCTGAAATTTTATTGCGCGCGCATGAAACCTTATTAAAGCAGCCAGCCTTGCTTGGCCACTACCAACAACGCTTCAGCGAAATTTTAGTGGATGAATTTCAAGACACCAACAATGTGCAGTTTGCGTTTATTCGTTTGCTGGCGGGCGAGCATGGTTGCGTGTTCGTGGTTGGCGATGACGACCAATCCATTTACGGCTGGCGCGGCGCACAGGTGGAGAACATGCAGAAATTTCTGCGTGATTATCCAAACACACAAACCATTCGCCTTGAGCAAAACTACCGCTCAACCGGCAATATTTTGGCGGCGGCCAATGCGGTGATTGCCCATAATCCGGAGCGCCTCGGCAAAAAGCTGTGGACCGAAGACAGCGATGGAAGCCTAATTGATTTATACACCGCGTTCAATGAAGTGGATGAAGCGCGCTACGTAATTGGAAAAATTCAGGCGACCATCCAAAACGGCAATAGCCCGAGTGATTGCGCGGTGTTGTATCGCAATAACGCCCAATCGCGTGCCATTGAAGAGCAATTATTGTCGGCGGCCTTGCCGTATCGTGTGTATGGCGGGCAGCGCTTTTTTGAACGCATGGAAATTCGTGATTCTATGGCGTATTTGCGTTTAGTCTCGAACCGCAATGACGATGCGGCCTTCGAGCGCGCTGTCAATACACCCACGCGCGGCATTGGCGATAAAACCTTGGATGAATTGCGCCGTTTGGCGCGTGATTCGGCGCTATCGTTGTGGCAGGCTGCAGAGCTGATTCAATCGCAGGATAGCCTGAGCGCGCGCGCCAAGAATGCGTTGAACGGCTTTTTGGCAATCATTCGGCATATTGATGCACACCGCGAAGGTTTGGAGTTGTATGAGCTGTTTGATTTTATTCTGACCCAATCGCAATTACGCGTGCACTACACCAAAGAATCTAAAGGCGAGCTCGATTCGCGCGTGGATAACTTGGACGAATGGGTGTCGGTAGCAAGCCGTTTCGCGCGCCGTATTGTGCCGGATGAAGAAGCCGATGCCAGTGAGTTGTCTTTGTTTTTGGCATATGCCGCGCTGGAAGCGGGCGAAGGGCAAGTGCAAGAGGGCGTGGCAGGCGTGCAGTTAATGACCCTACACAGTGCCAAGGGCTTGGAATTTCCGTTCGTGTTTTTAGTTGGCTTGGAAGAAGGCTTGTTTCCTTCGGCGCGCTCATTGGATGAAAGCAATCGCTTGGAAGAAGAGCGGCGTTTAGCGTATGTGGGTATCACCCGCGCACGCGAAAAACTGACGATTACCTATGCCGAATCCCGGCGCATGCACGGCACCGAATTGTATGGCACGCCATCGCGCTTCATTCGCGAGATACCGGAAAAATTAATTCACACCATTCGCGCCAAAACGCAACGCTACGGAAGCTCCAACAGTTTCAGTAATGGCTTAGTGGAAAACACCAGCGCGTTTCGTTTAGGCCAATCGGTTAGCCATGCTACCTTCGGCGAAGGCGTGATTGTGCAGTTTGAAGGCTCAGGCGCGCACGCACGCGTGCAGGTCAACTTCGCGTGCGAAGGCAGCAAGTGGTTGGTGCTGGCCTACGCAAAACTGCAGGCGGCTTAGTTTATGCCGCTTCGGCTTTTAATCGTATGCCGAGTGCTTGCATCACTTTCATGATGGTATCGAAGCGTGGCTTAGCGCCAGGGCTGAGTGCTTTATAAAGGCTTTCTCGACCCAAGCCGCTGAGTGCCGCGATATTGCTCATGCCGCGTGCGCGGGCCACATCGTTGAGAGCCTGTAGCAGAAAATCGGGGTCGTTTTCCTCAATGGCAGCAGTGATGTATTCTGCGATGACTTCATCATTTTTTAGGTAATGAACTACATCGAATGCATAGGTTTTTATGGTTTTTTTGGAACTCATGGCGTTTCCCTTAATGCTTTTGCAATGATCTTGGCTTGCTCAATATCGCGACTTTGACTCGATTTGTTGCCACCAATTAGAAAAAAAATAATGTTTTTTTCGATTCGAATGAAATAAAGTCGATAGCCAGATGAGACATGAATCCTAATTTCATAAATCCCATGTCCGATATACTTGCAATCGCCAAAATGCCCGGTATGAGCTTGTTGTACTCTATTGGCAATTCGAGCCACTGCGATGTGGTCGCGTAAATCATCAAGCCAGTTTCTAAATACTGCAGTTTCTCGGATTATATACATAATATTGTATCCAATTAGATACGATAGTCAAGTGATAATCCAAGTTTAGGACGTGCGAAAGCCTCCATCTATCAGTGGAAATTTCAATGTTTGTAGGGAAACGCAGTTACTCTGCGGTGGTCGGATCGATGATGCCAGCGACTTCCGAGACGCGGTTGGCTGGGAAGCCGCCTTGTTTGGCGTGCTCTCTCACCATCTCTTCGTTTGGCGCGATGTACACGCAATACACTTTGTCTTCGGTCACGTAGCTATGCAGCCATTGAATCTGCGGCCCCATATTGCTGAGCACACCGCAGGATGTTTGCGAGATGCCTTTCAGCTCAATAGGTGTGAGCTTTCCAGCGCCGGGTATTTCACGTTCAATCACATACTTTGGCATGATTTATCTCCTTGCACGGGCTTCGGAATAAGCACTATACGCCCGTTTTTAGAAACAATACAGGCAGGGTTTTTCGCCGTGATTTACATTTTAAACAAATGCACGTATTGGCACATTGAACCGTTTGGAAAGACTTTTAATTTGGCGAAGGTTTAGTTCGCGTTTTCCGCTCAGAATTTCCGATATTACGCCTTGTGTGCCAACTTCAGGGAGTTCGGATTGCGTTAGCTGATGTTGTTGCATTAAGAAGCGCAGCATGTTTTCTGGGGCAATAGATTGTTGTGGGTAATGCTGCTGGTCATAATCACCGATTAAAGCGCTAAGTGTGTTGGCAAGATTTGCCAATGGATGGCTCTCATCCGCCGCTCCCGCATCTAGAAGCTGGTTCATGGCGGAAACCGCTTTATCGTAATCCTGTTCATTGTGGATGGCGCGCAAAGGAATTTTTGCAGTTAGCGCCTGAAAGTGCGAAGTGATTGCAGCGATAACATCTCGGTCCATTAAGGCTTCCATTTGTCATATCTCAAAATGAGATATTAGCAAGTTAGAAGACTTGAGGTTGAAATTAAGCACTAGAGTTCCGTATTTTCATCTTGAACCGTCAGGATAAGCGCAAGGATAATACAGTTAAATCGGTAAATATTTAATTTTATGTAGGATTTTTGCTAATTAGTTAAAGGCATTAAACAAAAGAGAGTGCCAATGCCATAATGAGCATATCGCTTCCGAGAAATGTACATGCCCAAACTCATCCTCATTGACGGCTCGTCCTATTTGTACCGAGCTTTCCACGCGCTACCGCCGCTAACTGCTACGGATGGCACGCCAACGGGTGCACTGTTTGGCATTGTCAATATGCTGAAAAGCAGCTTGAAAGAGAATGCCGAGTACATTGCTTTTGTGCTGGATGCGCCAGGGCCAACGTTCCGCGATGCGCTGTATCCCGAATACAAAGCCAACCGCGCCAGCATGCCCGATGACCTGCGCGCACAGGTTGAGCCAATGATGGCCATTGTGCAGGCGCTTGGCTTGCCAGTGATCCGCGTTTCTGGCGTTGAAGCCGATGATGTGATTGGCACCTTCGCTGTGCAAGCGGCCGCCGAAGGCGTGGATGTGATGATTTCGACCGGCGATAAAGACTTTGCACAATTGGTCAATGAGCGTATCAAACTCACCAACACCATGACCGGCAGCCTAAGCGACGAAGCGCGAGTGATGGAAAAGTTCGGTGTTCGGCCCGATCAGATTATTGATTACTTAGCGCTGATGGGCGATGCTGTTGATAACGTCAAAGGCGTTGAGAAATGCGGCCCTAAAACTGCTGCTAAATGGCTGGCTGAATACCATACACTTGCCGGCGTGGTGGCGAATGTCGATAAAATCACTGGAAAAATCGGTGAAAATCTGCGCGCCGCCTTACCGATTTTATCGCTTAATCAAACCTTGGTGACCATTAAAACCGATGTGGCACTAGAACAAGATTACACACACCTGCTGCAATTACCGCCACATGTGGATGCCTTAAGTGAACTGTATACGCGCTTCGGATTTAAACAAGCACTGAAAGATTTGCAGAACGCCAATGGCATTGCCGCATCACCTGCGGAAGTTGTTGCTGAACAACCCGCCACGCCTCGCCCAGTGGCCCTTAAAGGCACATATAGCGCAGTTTTAGATTGGTCAGCATTTGACACCATGTTGGCCATGCTTGAAGTGGCCGAATTGCTTTGTTTTGATACCGAAACCGATTCGCTTGATGCACTGCAAGCCAATTTGGTGGGCTTGAGTTTTGCTGTGCAGGAACAAGCGGCTTGGTATATTCCACTTGGCCACGATTACCCCGGTGCGCCGAAGCAATTGCCCTTAGACGAGGTGTTGGCGAAGCTTAAGCCACTCTTGCAAAATCCGCAGATTAACAAGTGCGCGCAGAACGGCAAATACGATTTGCATGTGTTGAACCGCTACGCGATTGCCGTGCAAGGCTTAACACAAGACACCATGCTCGCTTCGTTTGTGCTAAATGCTGGCCGTGCGCGGCACGATATGGATTCGATGTCGGAAAATTATCTAGGCTATAAAACCATTGCCTATAGCGAGGTGGCCGGCAAAGGCGCGAAACAGATTTCGTTTTCGCAAGTGGCCATTGATGATGCCACCACCTACGCCGCCGAAGATGCTGACATTACCTTGCGATTGCAGCATTTTTTTGCTGCGCAATTGCAACAAACGCCGAGCTTACGGAAATTATATAACGAGCTCGAAATGCCTTTAGTGCAGGTGCTGTGCGATATTGAAGAAAATGGCGTACTGATTGATTCAAAATTATTGCAGCAGCAAAGCGCGGATTTGTCGGCACGAATGCTAAGCGTGCAACATAAAGTGTTTGAAGTAGCAGGCCGGCATTTCAATTTGGATTCGCCGAAGCAGCTGGGCGCGCTATTATTCGACGAACTGGGTTTGGCGGCAAAGATAAAAACCCCGGGCGGCGCGCCATCCACTAACGAAGAAGCTTTGGAAGCCATTGCCGATGACCACGAGCTGCCGCGCTTGATTTTGGATTACCGCGGTATGGCCAAACTGCGCAGCACGTACACCGATAAACTGCCGTTGATGGTGAACCGAAAAACCGGCCGCGTGCATACCAGCTACCACATGGCCGGTGCTGCCACCGGGCGTTTGAGTTCGAGCGACCCAAATCTGCAAAATATTCCGGTGCGTTCGGAAGATGGCCGAAAAATTCGTCAGGCCTTTATTGCGCCAGAAGGGCGGAAAATTATCTCGTTCGATTATTCGCAAATTGAACTGCGGATTATGGCGCATTTATCGGGCGATCCTGGCTTGGTGGCGGCCTTCGCGTCTGGCCAAGATGTGCATAAAGCCACAGCGGCGGAAGTGTTCGGAGAAACCCTAGAAACCGTCACAAACGACCAACGTCGTGCCGCAAAAGCGATTAATTTCGGATTGATGTATGGCATGAGCGCGTTCGGCTTGGCGCGGCAATTAGGTATTGGCCGCAATGAGGCGCAAGACTACATCAGCCTGTATTTCAGCCGCTATCCAGGCGTTCGGCAGTATATGGACGACACCCGCGCCAAAGCCAAGGCCGATGGCTATGTTGAAACGGTATTCGGCCGGCGCTTGTACCTGAATGAAATCAATGGCAAAAATGCCGGGCAACGGGCGGGGGCCGAGCGCGCAGCCATTAATGCACCTATGCAAGGCACCGCTGCCGACATCATCAAGCGTGCCATGCTGGCGGTGGCGGAGTGGATTAATCCGCGCAAAAATCAGGCCTTAATGCTAATGCAAGTGCACGATGAATTAGTGTTTGAAGCCGATGAAGCGTTTATTCCTGAGCTATTGATTGAGGTTAAACAGCGCATGGAATCCGCTGCGCAATTGAATGTGCCGCTGTTGGTGGAATCGGGCGTAGGTTTAAACTGGGATGAAGCGCATTAGTTTTTCGTTAATGAAGAAAAGTTCCCAGAATATTATCCAGAAAAGCGCCAATGATTCACACGGCATTAACGAAACTCATGCTTAACTATATTCAACAAGCGCAATGCTTGTTTGGAATTATCTCCTCCCCTGAGATAATCCGAAGAAGTTCAGCTTTCCCCGGCGAGCTTCTTTAAACCCTAGGCCCCGCTCGCTTCCCCTGGCTTGCGGGGCATTTTTTTGACTAGCTTTGCTTCAAGGCACGCTTAATAAATTCCGGTTGCAAGAGCGCACCTTGATGCACACCGGCATTGTAGTATTCGGTGCTGAAGGTTTTTTGCTGGGCTGCGCTGGTGCGGAACTGGCTTAAATCGGTATCCAACTTGCTGGCGATGGTGCAGCTCCAATAGCCGGTGGGGTAACACGGTTGCGGAAAGGGCAAGGTGCGGAAATTTTTGAAGCCCGCATCGCGCATGGCCGTGCACATGTCTTGAATTAAAGCCATTAGCGCCAGCGGCGATTCACTTTGTTGCACCAACAAGCCATTCGGGCGCAGTGCTTTGAAGCAATTTTCGTAAAAGGCTTGGTTGAACAAGCCTTCCGCTGGGCCTACCGGATCGGTGGAATCGACAATGATAATATCGATGCTGCCCGGAGCGGCATTTTGCATATACGCAATGCCATCGTCAAACATCACTGTAGCGCGCGGGTCGTTATTGCTTTCGCACAATTCTGGAAAGTATTTTTCCGCCATGTGGGTCACTTGTTCGTCGATGTCGCATTGCACCACGCTGTCTAAATCGGTGTGCTTCAAACACTCATGCAAGGTACCGCAATCGCCACCGCCAATAATCACCACATTTTTTGGATTTGGATGCGTATAGATTGGCGCGTGAGACATCATCTCGTGATAGAAAAAATTATCGCGAGTAGTCACCATCATGGCGCCATCAATGGTCATTACGTTGCCGAAATCGGTGCTCTCAAAAATCTCAATCTTCTGGAACGGCGATTGTACTTCATCCAGTTTTTTAGTGATACGAAAACCAATCGCAGTGCCGGTGTGTTCGAAATTTTCATAAAACCAGGTTGTGTTGGCCATATCCGTTTCCAAAAAATGCAAAATAGTGAGGCGCATTGTAGCCGATTCCTCCCTTTGGAGGGGTACAATAACGCCTCTTTGTTAAGGAATCTGAGCCCATGAGCGCTTGGTCGGTTGAACGTGCCAAACAGCTGTATTCGTTGCCGTATTGGTCGGAAGGCTACTTCGATGTGGATGCCCAAGGGCGCGTGTGCGCGCAGCCACAAGGCGAGCACGGGCCAAGTCTGCCTTTGCCAGAGCTCATTGCACAAGCCTGCGCAGATGGCGTGAAACTGCCATTACTGCTGCGTTTTTCCGATATTTTGCCGCATCGTTTGCAAGCCATGCAGTCGGCATTTAATAAAGAAATGGCCAGCCTAAATTACCAGGGTGGCTACACCGCCGTGTACCCGATTAAGGTGAATCAGCATTTTGGCGTGGCCGGCGTTTTAGCGCAGGCCAGTAGCGAGCAATTTGGCTTGGAAGCTGGCTCAAAGCCGGAATTGATGGCCGTGCTGGGCTTGGCCAAACAGGGCAGTGTGATTGTTTGTAATGGCTACAAAGACCGTGAATTTATTCGGCTGGCATTGCTTGGCAAGCAGCTAGGTTTTGAAACCCATATCGTGGTGGAAAAGCCCTCTGAGCTTGGCATCATCATCCAAGAAGCGCGCGCTTTAGGCGTGAGGCCTGGCATTGGCGTGCGCTTGCGTTTGGCCACGCTAGGCGCGGGTAAGTGGCAGAATTCCGGTGGCGATAAAGCCAAGTTTGGATTATCGCCGCGACAGGTTTTAGATTTAGTTGAACAACTTCGCCAAGAGAATTTGCTGGATTGCCTGAATTTATTGCATTTCCATATGGGTTCGCAAATTTCCAACTTGCGCGATATTGCCGCTGGTATGCGCGAAGCGGTGCGTTATTTTGTGGAGTTGAGTAAAGCGGGTTGTAACATCCGCTACATGGATTCTGGCGGCGGCTTAGGCGTGGATTACGAAGGTACGCGCTCGCGCGGTGCGTGTTCCACCAATTACCGCTTAGAGCAATTTGCACATACCTTAATTCAGCCGCTTAAAGAAGCTTGTGAGCAACACCAACTGCCCGAACCACGCATGATTACCGAAGCAGGGCGCGCGATGACCGCACACCACGCGATGATGGTGGTCAATGTCTCGGAAGTTGAGCAAGCACCTAAAGGTGCTGTACCCGCGGTAGTTGCAGGCGAGTCGTTAGTGATTAAACATTTGCGCGAGTTGGCTTCTGCAATTGAACAACGCACCGCGTTGGAAGTGTATTTGGAAGCGCAGCATTATCTCGCCGAAGGCCAGGCCCTTTTTGCGCATGGTCAATTAAGCTTGGACGAGCGCGCCTTGCTCGACGATTTGTTTTATAGCATTGCGCATGCGGTGCGCGAGTTGCTGAATCCCGATGATAAAACCCATCGCGACGTGTTGGATGAGTTGGACGAGCGGTTAGTGGATAAATATTTCGTCAATTTTTCGGTGTTCGAATCCATCCCCGATGTATGGGCGATTGATCAGGTGTTTCCAATAATGCCAATTGCGCGTTTGGATGAGCAGCCCATGCGGCATGGCGTTATCGCTGATTTGACCTGCGATTCCGATGGCCGCGTGGATACCTATGTGCAGTCGCAAACGCTTAGCCATTCCTTGCCTTTGCATAGTTTGAAAGCGGGCGAGAGCTATCGCTTGGGTATTTTTATGGTGGGCGCATACCAAGAAACCTTAGGCGATATCCATAATCTGTTCGGTGATACCGACACCGCCAACGTGTCCTTGAATGCCTCTGGCGGTTTCGACATTGTGCGCCAGCGCAAAGGCGATTCCACCGATGTGATGTTGGATTATGTGGGCTATAAGCTTGATGATTTGCGCGCTCGTTACCAGCAGTTAGTTGACGCTGCTGGCTTAGATGCTATGCAGTCGCAATCAGCAATGGCTGCGCTAGAAACCGGCTTGACCGGCTATACCTATTTGGAAGAAACTCTGCACGGAACTTGATATGACGAATATGCAACGCGTTGGATTTATCGGTTTAGGCGCCATGGGCGCACACTTGGCGGGCCATCTGCATGCAGCAGGCTTATTGCTTGTGGTGGCGAACCGAACGCAAGCCAAAGCCGATGCGTTAGCGCAGGTATTAGGTATTCGCGCCGCGCAAGGTTTTGGCGATTTCGCAGATTGCGACGTGGTGGTATTGTGCGTTTCTAAAGATGAAGACGTACTGCAATGCTGCGCGGAATTAACGCGGGTATTACCGCGTGGCGCAGTGGTGATAGATCACTCAACGGTGGCGCAAAACACGGCACAAAAAGCGGCAGCGTTGCTGAAGGAAAGCGTCATCGCATTTTTGGATGCACCGGTGTCTGGCGGTGTTGAGGGTGCGAAGAACGGCAAACTGTCGGTGATGGTGGGTGGCGATGCCGAGGTATTGTCGCGTGTGCAAGCTGTATTGTCTACGTATGCTTTGCGGGTAACGCATATGGGGCCAACCGGGGCTGGCCAAGCCACAAAAGCAGTGAATCAAGTGTTAGTGGCTGGCATTGCGCAAGCGGTGTGCGAAGGCTTGGCATTCGGCGAAGCCTTGGGTTTGAATGCAGAGTCATTAGTACCCACGTTAGCAGCCGGCGCGGCGGGCAATTGGTTTTTGGATAAGCGCGGCGCTACCATGCTGGCCGAGAGCTATACACCGGGCTTTAAATCGGCGTTATTGCTGAAAGATTTGCATATTGTGCAAGACATGGCCAAGCAACTTGGCAAGCAGTACAGTGTGGTTGAGCAATCGTTAGCGGACTACCAACAATTAGTAGATGCCGGCTTCGGCGAAGAAGACACCTCGGCTTTGATTCGTTTGAAACGGTAAATGATTACGGATATCTGTAGGGGCGCTGCTTGCTGCGCCCTTGAATAATTACAGCGCATTGGGCGCGGCAAGCAGCGCCCCTACAAATGTAATTGGCGCAATAACGGGCGCATCGCGATGCGACTCTACATTTATTTAATTGCAATACGATTGGCTTTGATGCCTTGCGCGGCCAAATTGGCGCGTGCTCGTTCGGTGGCTGCTGCGCCATCGTATGGCCCTAAGCGCACACGATACATCGTCTTACCATTCACGTCGGCTTGCTCAACATGCGCTGACTCGCCCGACAATGCAATTCTTGCTTTCAAATCATCGGCATCTGCGCTTCGCTCAAACGCAGCAGCTTGCAATAGATAACGCGCGCTGTCCGATTCAAGAACTTTGGGTGGCGCGCTAGGTTCAACCGCAGCGGTTTTATTTGGCTCTGCAGCAACGGCCTCCGGCTTTGCCGCAACTTGCCCTGTTTGTGTGGCCTCCGGCGCATCTTCATCAACCGGAACGTCAACGGTGTCTTGGGTGGGCAGCACATCGTAAAAACTGTAATCGGTATCCAACACACCCTCGTCCATGCCGCTGGCGGGCGGCTCGGTGGCATTGGCGGAGTCCTTATTTTTTTTAGCCTGATTTGGAATGGGCAGCGCATCGCTTTTTGCGGCATGCATGCCCTGGTATTGCTGGTAGCCGAAATACGCTAGCGCGCCAATAAATAATCCAATCAACAACCAGGCCCATATGGGCGTACCGGTTGCGCCTTGTCGGCGTGCTTGCGGTTTGCTACGCCTTGCCATTACATGCGCTCCGGTGCAGAAACACCCAAAAGTGCTAAGCCGTTGCTGAGCACTTGTGCGCTTGCTTTGCATAAGCCCAAACGGGCATGCCGGCTTGCTTCGTCTTCGCTCAGGATGTCGCAGTTTTCATAGAAAGAATGAAATGCGTTGGCGGTTTCACGTAGGTAATTGGCAAGAATTTGCGGCCCACGGTTTTGTGCCGCCGATTCAATCACTTCTGGATAACGCATCAGTTCGCCAAGTAAAATATGCTCGAAGTCGGTACGCATTTGCTCGCGATTGGCAATGGCGGCACAGTCGTTGTACGACCATTGTTTTTCTTTCAGTTTGCGAAATAAGCCTGCCGAGCGCGTAATGGCGTATTGAATGTAATACACCGGATTTTCCTTGGAATGGCTTTTCGCTAACTCCAGGTCAAAGTCTAGATGCTGTTCGTTCGAGCGCATCACGTAAAAATAGCGCGCTGCATCGTTGCCTACTTCTTCGCGCAGTTCGCGTAAAGTCACAAAACTGCCGGCCCGAGTGGACATCTGCACGCGCTGTTCGCCGCGATACAAAATAGCGAACTGCACCAGCTGGATTTCAATTTTATCTGGGTCTAAGCCCAAGCCTTGCGCTGCGGCTTTTAGGCGCACAATATAGCCATGGTGATCAGCGCCTAAAATATACAACGCGCGATCAAAGCCACGTTCAAATTTAGACAGCAGGTAGCCTAAATCCGAGGCAAAATAGGTGCTAACGCCATTGTCGCGAATGATCACGCGGTCTTTGTCGTCACCGAAATGGGTGGCTCGAAACCAGGTAGCGCCTTCCAGTTGGTACAAATGGCCATTTTTCTGCAAAGTATCAATGGCGCGTTGCACAAAGCCATCGGTGCTTAATGAACGCTCGGAAAAGAAGCTGTCGTGATCTACGCCAAAGCCATGTAAATCGCTACGGATATCGCTTAAGCACCATTCTAAGCCAGCATTGAAGACGGTGCGGTAATCGGCCTCGCCCAACAAACGGCGGGCATTGGCAATCAAGCCGTCCACATGTTTTTCTTTGTCGCCGCCTTGGCCTTCGTCAGCAGGAACAGCGTCAAATATTTCAATGGCATTAAAGCGCAAGCGATCGCCCTGCTGGGCGCGTAGGCTGCGGGCAATTTCAACCACGTACTCGCCTTTGTAGCCGTTATCGGGGAAACGCACATTGATGCCGCACAACTCGTGGTAGCGCAGCCAAACGCTAACCGCCAGAATATCCATCTGTCGGCCAGCATCATTAACGTAGTATTCGCGCTGAACTTTGTGGCCTGCTGCTTCCAGCAGATTGGCAACCGATGCGCCATACGCCGCGCCTCGGCCATGGCCAACATGCAAAGGGCCGTTGGGATTGGCGGAAACAAATTCAACGGTTACCGATTCACGCGATTCTGCCGGCTGTTTACCATAGTCGGCATCTTGTTCAAACACGCGGCGAACAGTGGATAGCAGGCAGCGCTTGGAAATAGTGAAATTAATGAAGCCCGGTTTGGCAACCGCCACTTTTTCAATATGCTTGGATTCATCCGAGGCATCCATGCTTTTGATTAAGGCTTCCGCCAGCGCCATTGGATTCATACCCATTTTCTTGGCTAACAGTAATGCAATATTGGTGGCATAATCGCCGTGTTCACGGGATTTGGACCGTTCAATCACGTAATCGGGCAATTCTAGATCGGCAGGAATTTTGCCTTCACGGCGTAAATCCAAAAGCGCTTGCGCCACAAGTTCACGAAGATGGGCTTTCACAGGCTGAAATCAATTTTGAGGGTCTCGTATTGTAGCCTGAACTGGCTTGAAAACATACCAAGCACACGCTTACAACCAGCCACGTTCAGCAAATGAGGTGATTTCATTATTCGCCACAATGAAATGATCTAACACGCGGATATCCACCAGATTTAGCGCTTGTTTAAGTCGGGCGGTCAGCGCATGGTCGGCGGCACTTGGCTCAGGATGGCCGCTTGGGTGGTTGTGAATAAACACGATAGCAGCGGCATGGTGGCGAAGTCCGTGCTGCAAAACAATACGTGGGTACACTTCAGAACAATCGACACTGCCCTCAAACAGCTCTTCGTAGCAGATCAGCCGATGTCGCGTGTCCAGAAATAGGCAGGCAAAAACCTCTCGAACGCGATCGCGTAATTGTGTCCGTAGCCAATGCCGAATTTGGTGTGGATCATTCAGGCACATGCCGCGCTGCAAGGGCTCGGCCCAGTGTCGAGTGCCTAATTCAAGACTGGCAGCCAACTTGCACGACAGCTCAATACCCACTTGATAGTGCTGGCTAAATTCGCCGATAGAGGATTGGTTCAACGCTTGTAGGCTTTGCCGTTGCAAGGGGATGCCGTCAATATTTTGCGGTAACCGGTGTGGGGCGCCAATCAGCAATAACAGCTCGGCCAAGCTCAGCGATTTAACGCCATGCGCCAAGGCTTTGTTTTGCGCAGAAATCCAAGGTTTAACGATTCGATGTGTCATGGCTATAGGATGCGCGCGATATTTCGGGCTGACAGTCGGAATCTAACGGCTTTTAGGGTAAGCTAATGCGCATATGCGTGTAGGAAAATACTTGTGACAGTACAACATGGCGAGCACATATTACTTGGGGTAACCGGCGGAATTGCCGCGTATAAATCGGCTGAATTGGTTCGCCGCCTAAAACAGGCCGGTGCCGATGTACGCGTGGTGATGACCCAGTCTGCCGAGCAATTCATTACCGCCACTACCTTGCAGGCTTTATCGGGCAATCCTGTGCGAAGCAGCTTGTGGGATGAAAGTGCAGAAGCCGCGATGAGCCATATTGAACTGGCGCGCTGGGCAAGCAAAGTGCTGGTTGCGCCAGCCAGTGCCGATTTCATTGCGCGCCTAGCAAACGGCCAAGCCAATGATTTACTCAGTACCTTATGCTTGGCAACCACAGCGCCGATATATCTTGCGCCAGCGATGAATCAGGCCATGTGGGCCAATGCCGCCACCAAAGCCAATAAAGACAAGTTGCAGCAACGGGGTTTTCACGTGCTTGGCCCGGCCAGTGGCGAGCAGGCCTGCGGCGAAATAGGCGAAGGCCGCATGCTTGAGCCGGCCGACATTGCAGCGGCATTAAACAGTAACCCGAAACCTTTGGCCGGTAAAAAATTCTTAATCACCGCCGGCCCAACCTTCGAAGATATCGATCCGGTGCGTTTTATCGGCAACCGTAGCTCGGGAAAGATGGGTTTTGCTATTGCCCAAGCGGCTTGCGAGCAAGGCGCCGAGGTGGTGCTCATTTCGGGGCCTGTGGCTATTTCTAGTGTCCGTGGCGTTCAGCGTATCGATGTTCGTTCAGCGCAGCAGATGTATGAAGCGGTGTTGGCGCATCTTGAACAGGTGGATGTATTTGTGTCGGCAGCTGCGGTGGCGGATTATCGGCCTAAATTATGTTGTCCGCAAAAAATAAAAAAAACCGAGAACACACTAACGCTGGAATTAGAGCGCACCACCGATATTTTAGCTAGCGTGTCGAGCAGTGCCAATCGCCCGAAACAGGTGGTGGGTTTTGCCGCTGAAACAGAGCGACTAGATGAATTTGCGCAGAAAAAGCTGGCCGGCAAAAACCTCGATTATATCGCCGCTAACGATGTGAGCAATGCCAGTATTGGTTTTGAAAGTGAGCACAATGCCTTGGTGGTTTTTTCGAAAGCAGGCGTGCGAACTGACATTGGGCACGATACTAAAATAAACGTTGCAAACGCGTTGCTTGCTCTAATTTGCAATGAATTCAAGGAATGATATGAGCGCTAGTGCCGGTATTGATGTGCAGTTACGAATTTTGGACGCGCGCTTAGGCGCTGAGTTTGCATTGCCCGATTACGCCACAGCCTATTCAGCCGGTATGGATTTGCGTGCCATGCTAGACAATCCGCTGAGTTTAGCACCAGGTGAAAGTCAATTAATTCCCACCGGCATGTCGATTTATATTGCCGATGCTAACGTGTGCGCGCATATTCTGCCGCGTTCAGGTTTGGGGCATAAACAAGGCTTGGTGCTCGGTAACTTGGTGGGGCTTATTGATGCCGACTATCAAGGACCGTTAATGGTAAGTCTGTGGAACCGTGGTCTTCAGGCGCAAACCATTTTGCCGGGTGATCGCATTG
>JAYTVJ010000021.1:0-8375 GCA_043744535.1 Arenimonas sp. | reverse complement strand
ATGATTTCCGAGCCATACATAATGTGCGCTAAGCGGAATCGGCGCCCAATTAAACGACAATTACGGAAATTTGCGCGGACTTGTTCTGGGGTTGCATTGGTAGCTACGTCGAAATCTTTGGGGTGCCCGCCGATCAATAAATCGCGCACCGCTCCACCCACAATATAGGCCTGATAGCCCGCTTCTCGCAGTCGGTATAAAACGCGCAAAGCATTCGGACTGATGTCTTTGCGTGAAATACAATGATCGGGCCGAGCAATGATTGCTTCTGATCCTGATCCATGAGAAACAGTCATAACACTCCTAAATACAGTAAAATGATGGCGCTAAGCCCAAATGCTTTATCTGACATTTTAAGGGTTTTCTCTACTCGTAGGTGATTTATGCCATTTGTTGTGATTGAAAATTGTATTCGTTGCAAATATACCGACTGCGTTGAAGTCTGTCCGGTTGATTGTTTTCATGAAGGCCCCAACTTCTTGGTGATTGATCCGGTTGAATGCATTGATTGCACCTTATGTGAGCCGGAATGCCCTGCCAAAGCTATTTTTCCTGAAGACGATGTGCCAGCTGGGCAAGAACATTTTGTTGCGCTGA
This sequence comes from Arenimonas sp., assembly GCA_043744535.1. Taxonomy (GTDB): domain Bacteria; phylum Pseudomonadota; class Gammaproteobacteria; order Xanthomonadales; family Xanthomonadaceae; genus Arenimonas. The sequence continues at coordinate 7,778 of JAYTVJ010000021.1, read as the reverse complement.
ATGCCGAATTGGCGGCGTTATGGCCTGTTATCACCACACGCGCTGAACCGTTGGACGAAGCCACCGAATGGGATGGCAAGCCAGACAAACTGCAATATTTGCAACGCTAGTTTCATTTCAGCAATAAAAAAGAGCGCTCAAGCGCTCTTTTTTTGTTCACCTGTGTATTTATTTCAACATGCGTGCTTTCAGTTTTGCTAGCAGCTCAGAGGAAACGCCTGACTGTTGCACAGCACCATCAACACCAATGGCGACAATGCGCGTTTTATCGTTATCTGCTTGCGCAGAGAGTAAAAACGTTTCGGCCTTGTAGCGAACTTCATAACTTTTAATGCTTTCAGCTTTATTGAGCACTTCCACACCGTCCATGCCATCAAGCACGCTGCCCAAAAGGCTCCAAACCTTGCCAGCCTCTTCATTTAGCGTGAAATTAGCGACTTGGTCAGGGCTTTTGGCATTTTCACCGACTAAGGTTTTTGAAGGAATTTGCAAGGCATCACGGTTTTTAGGCTTGCTTAAATCCGCTGGAATAACCAAAGGCTTGCTAATATCGACACCTTCGTAGGCTGGCTTAGAACGAAACCAACTGCAGCCACCCAAAAATGCTCCAAGTAAAAACGCTAAAACGGTGAAACGACAAACGGCGGTAGTAAAACGAAGCATAGTGATCCTTCTCAAATCGATTGTTCAATAGATTTACATAATTCAGCCATTTCATCTGCTTTGCCAATGTAATCATCAGACAATGGCAGCAACGGAAGGCGCAATCGTTGCCCGAAGCCCATCAATTGCATAATGGCTTTAATCGGCACTGGATTGGGTTCGACATTCAGAAACGTATACAGTTCCTGTAATTTAGCATCTAAGGCCATTGCCTGATCGCTGTTGTATTCTTCCAAATAGCGGCAAATACGGGCAAAACATGCCGGCACGGCGTTCGATGCCACCGAAATAACCCCTTGCGCGCCACCAATCATGCTGCGAACGAATGTTTGGTCGTCGCCACTGAGTAAGGCAAAATTTGGCGTCGCTAAGGCGTAAAGTGCATTCCAGCGGCTTTGGTCGGCAACGGCCTCTTTTAATCCAATGATATTTTCATGGTTGCACAGCTTTGCAACAGTTTCTGGCAATAAATCGCAACCGGTGCGGCTGGGCACATTGTAAAGCACAATCGGAATTTCCGAGGCCTCAGCAACCGCTAGATAATGCGCCACTAAGCCCGCTTGCGTTGGTCGCACGTAAGGCGGCGTAACCACCAAGGCCGCAGCGGCACCAGTGCGCTTGGCCAGTTTGTTCTGCCGAATGGTTTTGCTGGTTGAGGAATGGCCCGTGCCAGCTAACAAAATCGCCTTGCTACCCATACGAATTGATGCTAATTCAATGAGTTGACAATATTCTTCATCGCTTAAATTAACGGCTTCACCCGTTGAACCCGCCACAACAACACCCGTTGAACCTGCATTTACCTGCGCGTCAAGCTGTGCGCGCCAGGCATTTAGGTCAATAACACCGGACTCGGCAAACGGCGTGGTCAATGCGGTTATGCTTCCTTTCAACTGCACGTTCTGACTCCTTGGAAAAATTGTTTTCTAAATCTACTTGCCGGTTGGCTAGCAAGACTCTATTCTGTAGGTATCATTTTGACACAGTTTTTCGTGTCGCAGGAACGCATCTTGAACGAAAATGCAACGCCGCTGCCCAGTACTGGCAATCACTTACTCATCAGTGCCTATAGTACCTACCCCAATTCGCCACTCTTGATTGTTTCCCGTCGCATTTCCGAATCGGGCTGTAATCTACTGGATACTCGTCTGTCAACGGTTGGCCGCGATGTGTCTTTAGTCGCATTGGCAACCGGCAGTTGGGACGGCATTGTTAAGCTTGAATCCTTGCTCAGTAAATTAGAACGCGAAAATCAAATCAAAATTGCTTACTACCGCACTGGCCCGAAGCCGATGCAATCGAACATGCTGCCGTATTTAGTGGAAGTGGTTGCCGCCGATAAGCCTGGCATCTTATTTCAACTGGCCGATTTCTTCGACCGGCAAGGCATTACTATCGAGAACATGCAGAGTAATGGTTATCAGGCCATGCACACTGGCGCATCCATGTTCACCGCCCAATTGACCATCGGCATTCCCGCCACCATGCACATCGCGGCATTGCGCGATGATTTTATGGAGTTTTGCGACCATTTAAACCTAGACGCGATCATGGACCCTATGAAGTACTAATCCCCTACCAAGGAAATTGCAAATGACTCGAAGCAAGCGCATTTATGTTTTAGATACCAATATCCTGATGCATGATCCAACCGCGCTGTTTAAATTCGAAGAACACGATGTATTCATACCGATGATGGTTCTTGAAGAACTCGACAACGGTAAAAAAGGACACTCTGAGTCCTCACGTAACGCCCGCCAAGTTAGCCGCTTTCTCAATGAACTGATTGAATCGCATGGCAGCAGCGATATCACCGATGGCATCGCCTTAGTACAACCCAAAGGCCTGAATTTGCGCCCCGAGGGCACTGTCGGCAAACTGCATTTCCAACTCAAACAAATGGAAGCCGGCAAACGCTTCGGCACGGTTTTGCCCGACAACCTGATTCTTGGCTCAATCCTGCAATTAAAAGAAGACAATCCCGGCGTGCCTGTGGTTTTGGTCTCGAAAGACATCAACCTACGCATCAAGGCCTCCATCTGCGGCGTGGTTGCCGAAGATTATGAAAACGACCGCGCCATCGACGATTTCAACCTGCTATTCACCGGCGTGCGTCAGCTTGAAGAGGATTTCTGGGAACGCCACCAAGGCAATCTGCGCTCTTGGACTGAAAAAGGCCGCACGTTTTACGAACTGCAACGCTCGCGCGATGATGATTGGTATTTAAATCAATTCTTATATATGCCCGGCGATGACGACGTTGAAATGCGAGTTAGCAAAATTGAGGGCGACCGCGTGACCCTGCAAATTGTGGACGACTACCGTTCACCGCAACATCAAGTGTGGGGAATCACCGCAAAAAATCGTGAGCAGAATTTTGCACTGAACGCGCTGATGGATCCAGAAATCGACTTGGTTACCCTGCTCGGCACGGCCGGCACAGGCAAAACCCTGTTGGCTTTAGCCGCAGGCCTTACACAAACGATGGACATCCAGCGCTACCGTGAAATCATCATGACCCGCGCTACCGTTTCAGTGGGCGAAGACATTGGCTTTCTACCCGGCACCGAAGAAGAAAAAATGACACCCTGGATGGGCGCTCTGACGGATAATTTAGAAGTGTTGACCAACACCCAAGAGCAAAATTCTTGGGGCCGTGGCGCCACCAATGAACTACTGGCCTCACGCATTAAAATTCGCGCCATGAATTTCATGCGTGGCCGCACGTTCTTGCACCGCTGGCTGATTATTGATGAAGCGCAAAACTTAACACCAAAACAAATGAAAACCTTGATTACTCGCGCAGGCCCTGGCACAAAAATTATTTGCATGGGCAATGTTGAACAGATTGATACCCCGTACTTAACGGAAACTACATCTGGATTAACCTACGCGGTGGATCGTTTCAAAAATTGGGCGCACTCGGCGCACATCACTCTGCGCCGTGGCGAGCGTTCACGTTTGGCCGATCACGCTTCTGAGGTCTTGTAGGAGCGCCTTCTAGGCGCGATAGAGCTTATGCGTAAACCCATTGTATCAAGTGTTCTCACCATCGCCGGCTCTGATTCCGGCGGCGGTGCAGGTATTCAGGCTGACTTGAAAACCTTTGCTGCGCATGGTGTGCATGGCGTTTGTGCCATTGCCGCGCTTACCGCACAAAATACCCAAGGTGTGCAAGCCATTCATGTGCCGCCACCAAAATTTCTGCGCGCACAACTCGATTCAGTGTTCTCAGATTTTGATATACGTGCCGTAAAAATAGGTATGTTGGCTAATAAAGCGGTGATTGATGTGGTGGCTGATGCCTTAGAAATATATCAGCCGAAACATATCGTGCTTGACCCGGTGATGGTGTCTAGTTCAGGGCATCCACTATTGGAACGCCGCGCTATCCAGCGTTTGGTTGAGCGTTTATTTCCATTGGCAACCGTTGTCACGCCGAATATTGACGAAGCCGAGCTATTGCTTGACCATAGCATCCGTAACGAAGAGGATGCCGAAGCCGCATTGGTTGAATTACTCGCTATGGGTGCGAACGCGGTGCTACTGAAAGGCGGCCACTTAAGCGGCAAAAAAGTCATTGACCGCCTCGATACCGGCAAAGCGTTGTATGAATTCGAACACCCACGGCTGACAGTTTCTGGGCACGGCACCGGCTGCACCCTCGCCTCCGCCATTGCGGCTAATTTAGCCCTGAAAAAATCCTTGCCCGATGCCTGCCAAGTGGCTGGGGATTATGTGTTTAATGCGTTAAAATTAGCCTACCGGCCGGGCAAGAGTAGGCTTTCAGTTCTAAAACACCTATAACAGTGGTATTCATGCTTATTAAAACGCATTACGACAACCTAAACATAGCGCGCAGTGCCAGTAGCGAGGCCATCCGTGCTGCGTTTAAAGCACTTAGCCAAACTCACCATGCAAATGCAAAGCCAACTACTGAAGCATCCAGCGCGTTCAAAAAAATAAGCCACTCATTCGCTGTTTTGTCGAATCCGGTGCAACGCGCCGAATATGATCAATGGATTTTGGCGCAGGAATCTTCGCAGATCGGGCAAGCTAACGCCAGCAGCACAGAAAAAAAACAATCCGGCGTTCTGCGTTGGCTAATCTTTGCAGGCATTGCGTTAGCCACGTTGTTGGCGCTGAAATGGTTCGGCGTTTTTGGCGAAAATGTTGACACCAAAAGCGAGCAAAGCGCTCTGCCAAATGAACTTACTTCACAACAAAGCCTTAGCAACTCAACTGCTGGCCAAATTGCTCAGCCAGTTGCGCTGACAGAAAACACCCAAAGTATGCCAATGGTTGTCTCCAACAGCATGCCAGATCATGACCCAGTGTCGATTGATCAATTCGTTGGACTATGGAAAGGCACTAATGGTGAAACGGGCGGCCAGCAAACCTTAGACATCTCATTAAAATCCGATCACAGCATCGTGTTTAATTTAGATGCGAAAGCTGGGCAATCCATCGGCGGTGTGTATGGCATTGCAGAGTTTGCTAATAGCTACGCAAATTTTTTCAGTAAAGACTATAACTGCAGTATCTTGTTCACCATCAAGTCGGGCGTTTTGCAGCTAAACACCAGTAGCTGCCAGGCATACCACGAATCGGGTATTGCATTTGACGGCAATTACAACAAGCCATCGCTGACAAAATCCGTTGTATCGCCAAGCGTGGCGCAAGCCAACAGCACGGCAAAAATAAGCACTGCTAAAATAGTTCAAACACCGCCAACAGAAACCACACCGGCGGTTGCTATTAATGCACCGCAACTGCTGAAGTTTGTTGTCACAGTGAAAGACGCCACTGGCAAGACAAGCAAAATTGAATTGATTGCAAAAGACAAAGACGCGGCCAGAGCCATCATCCGCGATTTTAGGGGCAATCCGGAAATTGTGAAGATTAAAGAAATTAGGAATTAAACATAGGGCGTGCCTTGGCACGCCAAGTAGATTCATGCAAACAAAAGGCGTGCCACGGCACGCCAAGTAGATTCATGCAAACAAAAGGCGTGCCACGGCACGCCCTATGTTGTTACGGCGAAGTGAATTACGCCTTGATGTGCTTAATGATCGCCGCTGCGAAAGTTTGTGTGGAGCCGCTGCCACCCAAATCGGGGGTTAAGTGGTCTTTGTCGCTCATGGTGTCGATAATGGCTTGCTTCAGGCGCACCGCCGCAGATACTTCTCCAATATGCTCCAGCATTTGCACCGCGCCCAATAGCAGCGCGCATGGATTGGCAATACCTTTACCAGCAATATCTGGCGCAGAGCCGTGCACTGCTTCAAAAATAGCGCAATCTTTGCCAATATTCGCGCCCGGTGCTAAGCCAAGCCCACCGACTAAACCCGCGCAGAGATCGGAAATGATATCGCCAAATAAATTGGTGGTTACAATCATATCGAACTGCTCAGGGCGCATCACCAGCTGCATGCAGGTGTTGTCCACAATCATTTCATTGCATTCAATATCGGGGTATTGGGCGGCAACTTCACGCGCCACTTTCAGAAACAAGCCCGAGGTCGATTTCAGGATATTAGCTTTATGCACCACGGTGATTTTTTTGCGGCCAATCGCGCGCGCCAAATCAAAGGCATAGCGAACAATGCGTTCTGAGCCCTTGCGCGTGATTTTCTGGGTTAGTAACGCGGTTTCACCATCTTCAGAAAGGCTTTGGCCTTCACCAATATAGGCGCCTTCGGTATTTTCACGCACGGTGATTAGGTCAATGTTTTGGTAGCGCGACTTGGTGTTCGGAAAGCTGATGGCTGGGCGCACGTTGGCATACAAATCGAAATGCCGACGCAGAACCACGTTAATTGAAGAGAAGCCTTCGCCAACCGGTGTGGTTAATGGGCTTTTTAAGGCCACTTTGTATTTGCTGATGGCCGCTAATGTTGCCTCTGGCAGTAATTCACCGGTTTTTTCATAAGCCGCCAAGCCGGCTTCAACAAATTCATATTGCAAGCCTATGTTCAGGGCATTCAACACGTCAAGGGTTACGTCCATAATTTCAGGACCAATGCCATCGCCGCGAATCACCGCAATTGTATGCGCCATCTTGCTTCTCACTAGAAATATCAGGGCGCATTATACCGCAAGTAGCCTGACTGTCAGCCAAACCTTAGCTAAATAGTTTGTAAAAACAGGTAATTAGCGAGCAGATTTAATCGTGTTTATGCACAGGCACATTGGCATGTATGCCGGCACCTTCTAGCTGGTCAAGAAAATCGACACCGCGCCTAAGATGCGGAATAACAATTGACCCACCGACCACCAAGGCTACCGAAAACGCTTCAAAGAACTCGTCGCGGTTTACGCCGGCTTCTTTGCATTGTGCAATGTGGTAGCTGATGCAGTCGTCGCAACGAAGCACCATTGACGCCACCAAACCGAGCAGTTCTTTCGTCTGCAGTGACAAAGCACCAGGCTTGTAGGTCTGTGTGTCAAGCGCAAAAAAGCGCCGCACCACCTGATTGTCTTCAGAAAGAATGCGTTCATTCATGCGCACACGAAAATCGGTGAAGGCTTTAACGCGGTCTTGTTCGCTCACGAGGCTTGCTCCAGCAGTGGCTGTAAATTGCCGGCTCGATCTAGCGCCACCATGTCATCAAAACCGCCAATATGGGTGTCGTTAATAAAAATCTGCGGCACCGATGTACGCTTGGTTTTGCTCATCATGGTTTGCCGTGCCTCGGCATCCATATCAATGCGCAGCTCGCGGTATTCATGGCCGCGCGACTTCAAAAAATTCTTCGCTGCCACACAATACGGGCAAAATGCCGAGCTATAAATGAGGATATCCGCCATACCAAATCCTTAAGCAATAAAAGAGGAACTATGCGTTACTATGTGAGTCCTAGTGTAAGTAAATTCAAGCCGGCTCGCATGAAATCCCTGTTAATGCAGAAAAAAATCCTTATTTTGGCCTTATTCAGTGCATTTACCACAGGCTTTCAGGTTGCTGATGCCCAAGAAACCAGTTTGCCTGAGCTAGGCTCTTCGGCGGGTGAATTGCTCACCCCCGAGCAAGAACAGCAGTATGGTGGCTACACCCTGCATCAGCTTAGGCAATACAACTTCGTGCTCGACGACCCATTAATCGATTCTTGGAT